>DAHZQE010000044.1:0-13216 GCA_027409005.1 Ferrimicrobium sp.
ATTGCACTGTTGGTCTCACTCGTTGCCTGGAAGAGGATGGGCAAGTATCGTATGCCAGCAGCCAACACCTCTGTGTAGTCAGGACAGAGCGGGAATTATGAGATCCGTGGATTGGTTGTGGATTTCAGGCCCAGAGCTAAACGTTGAATGCTGAGTTGTGGTTATAGACCAGCGGTGGCAAGCCGCGGGTGCACACTGCAAGCAACAAGTCAACGAGGATGAAGCTAGCGATCGAGCAAGCGGTTTAGATAGAACGAGGACAGCAGTGACAGAGCACGTAAGGGTAGTGATTATTGGTTCAGGACCGGCGGGGCTGACGTCGGCCATCTACGCAGCGCGAGCCGACCTACAGCCAGTGGTACTAGAAGGCGAGCCGTCCTCCACCTCTGACCAGCCTGGGGGCCAACTCATGCTCACAACGGAGATCGAGAACTTTCCTGGCTTTGTCGATGGAATCCTTGGTCCGGAGCTGATGGCGAACTTTCGCGGGCAGGCTGAGCGCTTTGGGGCTAGAATTCACGCCGCCAAAGCATCGCGAGTCGATCTAACGGGTCAGCACCCGATGATATGGGCCTCCGACGCATCAGAGGAGGAGCCAACCTACACTGCTGACGCCGTGATCGTTGCAACCGGAGCTCGATCCCTTATGCTTGGAGTGCCTGATGAGTTGAGATTGGTGGGTCATGGGGTTTCAACGTGCGCAACTTGCGATGGGTTTTTCTTCCGTGGGCACCGCATTGCTGTAGTCGGCGGGGGAGATTCGGCACTTGAAGAGGCGTTGTTCTTGACCAAGTTTGCTGAGTCGGTGACCATCATTCATCGCCGTGATCGACTGCGGGCGTCGAAGATCATGCAGGATCGTGCCTTGGCCAATCCGAAGATCTCTTTCCTTTGGAACCGACAGGTGGCAGAACTCCACGAGGAGGGAGGGTCGCTGGTTGGAGTGACGACCCACGATTTGGAGAGCGGCAGTGATGAGAGACACGCTTTCACCGGCTTGTTTGTCGCAATCGGTCATGCTCCAAACACCGACATCTTCAAGGGACAACTTGAGATGGATGATCTTGGTTACATTATTACCCAGCCTGGTTCGACGGCGACCAGTGTTAGCAGCGTATTTGCGGCAGGCGATGTGCAGGACCATATCTATCGTCAGGCGATTACTGCAGCTGGTTCAGGGTGTCAAGCTGCGCTGGACGTGGAGCACTACCTAGCCGCCCACGAGGCGTGAGGAATAGTTACTCATCGATGACGTTGTTAGTTGCATATGCAAGTAATATTGCAGAATGGAGAATGGAATGAGCGTGGAGATTCTTGAATTGAACGATCAAAACTTTGATGAGCGTATCAAGGCTTCGGATACGCCGGTTCTAGTAGACTTCTGGGCAGAGTGGTGTGGACCGTGCAAGATGATGGCTCCGATTCTCGACGAGATAGCCGAGGACAAGAAAGGGCATCTGGTGATCGGGAAACTGAACGTGGACAATGCGCTGCAGGTGGCACGGAAGTTCGAGATCATGAGTATCCCGACGCTGATGCTGTTTCGCGACGGGGAACCAGTGAAGAGGATCGTCGGAGCGATGTCGAAGAAGGCGCTTCTCAAGGAGCTGGATCCAGTCCTAGCTGGATGAACGCTGGCGGACCAACGTCCGTAGCTCCACAGTCGGAGGCCAGCCTGGCCGATGTGGCGATGCGGCTGGCCAAGCTCGGGTTCAGTGCGGCTGGGTCCGGACTTGGTGAGCTCGCAGAGGCACTCGTCGCTTTTCAGTCATCTCGCGGAATTCCTGAGACCGGTGACTGTGATCTCATTACCTGGAGAAGCCTGGTTGAGGCCGGTTTTGCTTTTGGGGACCGAGTACTCTATCTGCGTAACCCAAGTTTTCGTGGTGACGATGTCGCTTGGCTTCAGGAACGGCTCGGAAACCTTGGGTTCGACCCTGGGCGGGTGGATGGCATCTTTGGCCCACGGACTCGTGATGCTTTACAGGATTTTCAATCGAATGTAGCACTCCCTGCAGACGGGATCTGTGGAGGGGCTACGGTTGATGAGTTGCGACGTGTCTTTGGACGTAGCAGCGAGCACATTCATGGTGTTAGGGAGCGTCAGCGACTGAGGATTCGAACCAAGCCTTTGACCGAGGCCTCGGTGGCGGTTCTTGGTGCTCTCCCACTCGAACCGCAGGCTGATCTGCTCGCGCAGCGCCTCCGAGCACGGGGTGCAAGAGCTGTAGCTGTAACTGATGCAGACCAGTCCCACCTCGCCTCTATCGCCAACAAGAGAGAACTTGATCTGGTGACATACCTAGACTTCTCAACCTCAGGGCTGCAAGTGGCTTACTACTCGGGATTTCGTTACACGTCACCAGCGGGAATGTTGCTGGCTCAGATGGTAGCCGCTGGCCTTGGTGCTCTCCAGCTCCCGGTTATGGTTAACCTTCGAGGAATGACTCTGCCGATCCTGCGCGAAACGAGGATGGCAGCGGTCTCGATCGCTCTCGACCACCCCAACAGATGGATTATTCTCGGTCCTGAGGTGGTGGAGTCGGTCGCAGAGTCGATCGAGCGCTTTCTAGTTAACCCTGATTCAGTGGGGTAGTGGCTGAAGTGGCCAGCAACTCGCTACGAGCGCGCGCGGGAGTAGTCGTTCACCATCTCCTGCGCTACACCGTCACGGAACTGCTTTGGCGGAGACTTCATGAAATAAGCTGATGGTCCAAGAAGGGGTCCGCCCTCGCCACGGTCAAGGGCAATCTTGGCGCAGCGTACCGCATCGATGATCACCCCAGCACTATTGGGGGAGTCCCAGACCTCGAGCTTGAGTTCGATGTTGAGAGGAACGTCTCCAAAGTTACGGCCTTCAAGGCGGATATAGGCCCATTTGCGATCCTCGAGCCATGGAACATGGTCGGACGGTCCGATGTGGACATCATTGGCTTCGATGCCGTGGTCGATCTGGCTTGTGACCGACTGTGTCTTGGAGATCTTCTTCGATTCCAAGCGTTCGCGCTCGAGCATGTTCTTAAAGTCCATGTTCCCACCGACGTTAAGTTGATAGGTGCGGTCGATGACGAGCCCTCTATCCTCGAAGAGTCGAGCTAGGGTGCGGTGTACGATCGTGGCACCGACCTGACTCTTGATGTCGTCACCCACGATCGGGACACCAGCGGCCGTGAACTTGTCTGCCCACTCTGGGTCGGACGCGATGAATACCGGAATAGCGTTAACGAACGCTACTTTGGCGTCGATGCAGGCCTGAGCATAGAACTTCTGCGCCTTTTCGGAGCCAACTGGTAGGTAGGCAACGAGTACGTCGGCGCGTACCGCGCGAAGCGTCTCGACGATATCCACAGGCTCCACAGGAGACTCCTCGATGGACTCTCTGTAGTACTTGCCAAGACCATCTAGGGTTGGTCCTCGTTGAACGGTGACCTGACTCTCTGGAACCTCAGAGAACTTGATCGTGTTATTGCGCCCGGCGAAGATAGCCTTTGATAGCGGAACTCCTACCTTCGTCGCGTCAACGTCGAAGGCGGCGACAAACTCTAGATCACTGACGTGATAGTCGCCGAGCTGGACATGCATCAGCCCTGGAACCTCATCCTCTGGACTTGCATCCCTATAGTAGTGCACCCCTTGGATGAGTGAACTGGCGCAGTTGCCCACACCAGCGATAGCTACGCGTACTTTTGACATCCGTCTCCCCGTTTCCTTTCTTGTTACCTACCGCGAAAGCGTATGTTGCTCTCGAAGATCTTTAAGCTCACGCTCGATCCACTGCAATTCGGCATCGAGGCGATATTCGAGACCGTCTTTGACGTGGCGAAGTCCTACTGAACTAGCTGAGAGTTTACGCAGTACATCCACCCGCTCTTTGACTATGGACACTCGTTGTTCGAAGAGCCCAAGGCGCTCAGTCTCGCTCAACCGAGCCGAGAACGCCAGGGCGACCCAGAAGGTGCGATCATCGTCAATGGCTAGGCGTCGCAGCAGCTGAAGCAGTTCCTCTTCACCTGTGGTTGTTATCGCGTAGACCTTGCGATTACGACGGCCAAGCGCTGGCTGATCGCCACGCTGAAGCAGTGCGAGTTCAGCCGCGAGAGCTCCGGAGAGCTTTCGAGAGTCGATCTGGGCCATCGAGGCGCCACCAACCTCTGAGCGAATGAGTCCACGGCGTTCGAGCTTGGCCAACGCAGGGTATAGAGATCCCCATGACATGGTCATGAGAGCACCAAAGGTGGTATCAATACGCCGTTTGAGTTCATATCCGTGCATGCGTTCGTCGGCCAAGAGGCCTAGAAGGAGCAGCTCGGTGGCTGATCCATTGGAATGGGAACTAGCACGCATGCAACCAGTATAGCTGGCAGAAATAACTTTACAATATACCGATACGCTATATCTAGTTAGACAGTGAGCATCCACTCGGTAACGCGTGGAGTCGAAGCCATAGCGCATTATTAGCAGCTGATGACCAGCTTTGGCTGGCCGATCGGGGCCATCGGCAGATGCGGCGAAGCACTCTCAGAGCTGACGCGATTGTCTGGATATGACGAGTTGCTGCTCGATCGCGGCCAAGGCAGCACCGGTTGCGCTCCCGAAGCTGCTATGGGTGAGTGGAGAACGAGTATATCTAATGAGGAGCGCGAGAGTGCGCCTATAGCTGCACGGCCATACTTGACGTCCTGCTCGTCTAAAACAGCTGTTCGGTGGTACGCTGGGTTCATGTCCGAACTCTTTGCGCAGATGCCGACCGCTCTCGAACTTGCTGAGAGCATCCGATCTCTTCAGGTCAGTCCAGTTGAGGTGCTTGAGTGGGTCGCTGGACGAGTGGATGAAGCCAATCCACGAGTAAACGCTATTATCTGGTCCGACTATGAGGAGGCCAGACAGAAGGCGGTCGCGATGGCGAGCGAGTTGGTTCATAGTGGGGATGTCTCGCTACCTCCGTTCTTCGGAGTCCCACTCCCGATCAAAGATCTCACCGACGTGAAGGGGTGGCCCGCAAGCTATGGGTCGCTCGCCTCCTCCGAGGATCTCAAGGACGAGAGTGATCTGGTTGTCGAGGGGTTCGAGCGCGCTGGATTTGCCCTCTTCGGCAGGACCAACGCTCCTGAGTTTGGTCCAATTCCTGTGACCGAGAACCTGCGCTACGGGGCGACTCGGAACCCTTGGAACCTAGAACTCACCCCAGGAGGTTCGAGCGGAGGAGCGGCAGCGGCGGTAGCGTCGGGAATGTTTCCGGTCGCACATGGCAACGACGGTGGCGGGTCGATCCGAATTCCAGCCTCGTGTTGTGGATTAGTGGGTCTCAAGGTTGCGCGGGGAAGAGTCCCTTCTCGCACCTTGTCATGGGAAGGAGGGTCTGTCGAGGGTGTCTTGAGTCGAGATGTCGCCGACACTGCGGCTATCCTCGACCAGATTGCTGGTCCTGATCCGCTGCAGTGGTACAATGCTCCTGCTCCTTCGCGACCGTTTGCCTCCGCCCTTGAGACTGATCCAGGTCGACTGCGAGTAGCTATGGTCACGACGGCGCCCTTTGATTTACCGGTGGATCCAGAGTGCTTGCGAGCAGTTGAGTTGACTGCTCAAACTCTCGAGTCGCTTGGTCATAGCATCCAGCCAGCCGAGTTGCCGAATGTGGATGCGTTTTTGGGGCCGTTCCTAAACGTGGTAAACACTGGGCTCGCAGGGTACCGTGAGGTCGACTGGGCACACACCGATCTCCATATCCAACGCAATCGGGAGGCGGCCATGGCGGTATCCAGTCTCGACTACGTCCGCTCCGTCGGTGAGCTCCAGCGATGGACGAGAGAGTTTTTGCGGCAGTGGGGTAGTGACTTCGATATTCTGCTTAGCCCGACGATGTCTATCCAGCCGCCGCGCGCGGGGGCGGTGCTTGAGGAACTCCACGCATCCGGGGATACTTCGAGTTCCTCGTTGACGGTTCTGCAGATGGCTGTCTTTACCTCCGCCTTCAACATGACCGGCCAGCCTGCTATCTCGTTGCCGGTGCATATCACCGAGGCAGGTGTTCCCGTGGGCATCCAACTGGTGGCGGAGCCCTGGGGAGAGCTTACGCTGATCGGATTGGCGGCCCAACTGGAGCGCGCGCTCGGATGGCGCGAGCGCACACTACCGTCCTTCTGATCTCTGGACGCGCTGAAGCGAGTAGTTACAGATCCAGCATCAATCTGTAGTAGCGGCGGAGGTGTCGTCCTTTGTGGCTTCAACTCGCCGCTCCTTATCGGCGGCTCGGATTGCACGATTGGGTCGCCCAAAGGCGAAGTATAGAGCTCCGATGACGACGATAATGGCATCTACCAACAGCGTCAGCCAGTCGAAATTAAAGAGCGCTCCGCGTGGAGAGGTGAGGCCAGTGGGGGCGACGATGTTGACTATCATCCCAACGCCATAGATGAGACCCAAGATCGCGACCGGGTAGCTCCATTTACCAAGCTGGAAGGGGCCCTCGGGGCGCCAGCCACGGATTCGCGCTATCAGATAGGCGAGCACAACCATCTGAAAGGAGATGTAGATCCCGGATACACCAAAACTCACGAGCGCTGACAGCGCGTTGACGTGGGCGGGATAGGTGATGAATCCGATATGAATCGGCTTCGAGGGAGTGTAGTGAACGAGTAGTGATAGCAACTCAGGGATTACGGCTGCTAGCAGGATAGCGGCCACCGGGGTCTTGCGTCTGGGGGAGATGCGGCGAAGCACGCGATGCCCGGGGACGGCGCGATCTCGGGCGTACGAGAAGACAAGGCGTGCGCCCGCCCCCTGGACGGCGAGGCCACACGAGAAGAAGGCGAAGCAGATCACGAACAGAATTAGGTCTTGGAAGAACTTGGCCGAGATCGCGCTCTGGAGAATGGCTGGGACCCCTTGGGTGGCCGCGAGCGCAAAACCCTTTGGTCCAGAGGGTATAGCTAGACTCAGCGCCCCAACGAGGATCATCGAGACGATACCTCCGAAGATGAGCGCGGAGATCATTGCACGAGGAACGTGGCGAGAGGCGTTAACCACCTCTTCAGCGACATCGCCGGCACTCTCAAACCCGTAGAAGATGTACACCGGACCAAGAACGGCGATCAACGCAGCCCCAGCCCACCAGTTGCCACCGAAGTTAACCCCTAATGGGCTGGACTTCAAATGGGTAGTACCTTGAGTGGTGAAGAGATAGCCGAGGGAATGGTGGGTGGCAAAGGCTATCAGGATAATGGCTAGACCGACGGTTCCTAGAACCTCGAACCAGGTGCCAATCCGTGAGATCGACCCGAGGAAGCGAACACCATAGACGTTGAACAGGGTTTGCCCAACCAGGTAGAGGGTTGAGATAAGCAGGATCGTGTTGGGTGAGGTGCCATTGAGATGGGTTCCAAAGAGGTTGTTGATAAGGTCAGCGAAGTAGCTCGGTACGCCGGTGTCGACCGACGCTACCGTAATGATTAGAGCCCAGCCATACATCCATCCAACCCACCAACCGTAGCCAGTGCCCATCAGTCTCTTGCTCCACTGAAATAGCGCCCCAGCGATCGGATAGCTAGATCCGAGTTCTCCGAAGATGAGGGCGACGAAGAGCTGTCCGATTACGACCACAGGGATGAGCCAGATGAAGGCTGGGCCAGCGGTACCAAGACTGAGAGCGTAGAGAGAGTAGATTCCAACTACCGGCGAGAGGTAACAGAAGGCGATCGAAAAGTTCTCAAAGAGGGTCATGACCCTCGAGAGCTCCTGGCGATAGCCGAGTTCTGCGAGACGAGCCTCGTCAGTTTGCGGCTTTTTGCCGTCGTTGTTCTCCATCTTTCCCCCCAAGAAGCCACGGGAACTGCTCCTACTTTAGACGAGATTATGGTCGTGGGTTGACATCTGAGGATTGTTTTGTAATGTTTTGAACAAAGTACTTAGATGTAACGGTTGCCAACGGATGGCGGACGTGTATCGAGCCCGGGTGCAGTCGGAGTCGAGCTTGGAGATGCTTCGTGTACTGTAATCGACCAAGTCGATCCAACTTTTGTACCCGCTGGCCGAGGACCTGGATGAGAGGTTGGCTGCGTTGGTCGATTGCTTTCAGCTGGACTGGCTCTGGCGTGTGCAAGAAGCCATTGGAGGTGATTCGACAGAACAGACCCGAGCTTAAGCCCGGTCTATGGGAGTGGGGTCGAGTGATCCCCGTTTTGACCGAAACTTAAGCTAGAACGAAGCTGCGAGCATACGCGAGAGCATGCCCCCGCGGGGGAGCCGCTATCTGTTCCAACACGTTACTGCGCCGGTGCTCGCCATGTCTCTGTAGGCACTGACTTGACCAACGTAATTGATGGGTTCGCAGATGTGACAACAGGGTCAGCTACCAACCCCAAGCAGAGGAGTTGGCTTAGATCTGCAAGGAGATTCGCGAAGAATCTTCTGTCATTCAGCAACAAGCATCGCGGGATCTAGGTCTTGGCTTTCCAAGTTGGTAGAGGGGGCCAGAGTGGACGACCAACTTGGCACAAGACGTCATCAATGAACGCCCAGCATCGACGTTCGCTCTCGTGTTCTGGGTGAGCCATGCGAGATGGCATTGGCTCGATCGTTGATAGTGTCATGGTATGGATATTGATCAGCAAATCATCGACGCAATGCTTGAAGAGGTGGGCAACGATTCCGTACCCCTTTCTGAACTAGTTGCCCGGCTATGTCTCCGCCAGGATCTGGTCACGGTCCTCGATGGAGTATCGCCAGATGAGCTAGCATCTGCGATTCGAGATGATGTCGAGGCGACGAGTCAGTTTTGGTTCACTGACGATGAGGTGGTCGTAGCCATAGAGACGATGCTAGATGGCATCCGACTTAGCCACTGGGTGACCTCTGTTGAGCTTAAAAACCAGGTCTTGACGGTCTATCCTGACTTAGCCATTTTGGACTGCGATATGATCGATTCGATCTCGTTGCATGGCGGTGGTGAGCTCGAGTTTGTCGCATCCTCCGACATCGAGTTAGACGATGGCGAAGAGGTAGAGCCAACTTTCTTCTACAGAGGTCGAGAAGGTTGGCTGGACGGTATCGACGAGCCATCACTCGTGATCTTGTCCCGTCGCGATGGTGTGGCGTTCATCCAGCCGGGTGAGATCGTTGGGGATGGTGCCGACGAGGCACAGGCGATTCGACAGGTTTTCGACGAAGGATGTAGCGCTCCGGAGGATGCGCTTGACGTGGTCGGAGTCCTGCTTGAGGTACTTGCACGGAATCCGTCTCTCTTTCGATCACCGGTTCCACCCATTACAGATCTGTGTGAGATTGCAGGACTCGTAGTGGATGGAGCTTTGCTATATCTCGCTGCTGAAGATCTCGCCGATGATGAATCAACGATGGAGAGTGTTGGTCGTCAGTTCGGGTTCGGCCCATGTTGTGATACAGCATTTACCGAGGTTCTTAGCTATGTGCTCTCTACGGTCAGACAGGATGCTCAGGATGTAGACGAGGAGGAGGTCGGTAAGAGAGTAATCCGCAACCTAGCTCACGAGAACGTCGCACCTGCGCTTGCTAACTCCATTCTGGAGGATTGTGATGAGCGCAACGAGCTCCTTGATGCCGTCCTTGCGCGGCTCAACTCGGCCGGATTGGCGTCAGCACAGACACACTATCTTGCAGCACTCAACCTTGAACGTGCTTGTCAGCCTGTCGAGGCAGAGAGAGAGTTGACTATTGCCACCACGCTGGACCCGCAGTTCCGCCCGGCGCTTGAGGAGTTGGCTTGGTACGTGAGTGATGCTGGAGATCTCCGACGAGCCGATGGACTCTATGCTCGCGCAGGAGTAGAGGTTGATGACCTGAGGCGGAGCTATCTTCAGGACCTGCTTGTGCGACCCTTCCAGGGTGTTGGGCGCAACGACCCCTGTCCGTGTGGATCTGGACGTAAGTACAAGGTCTGCTGTTTCAAAGATGGGAGTCTAGCGATCGAGAGAAGGATCGGCCTGCTCTACCAAAAGCTGCTTACCTTTGCACTTCGCCCCCAAAATCGTCATCTTTTCTATTCTGTCTTTGAGGCTGCCCACGGCTATGACGATGCTGATCTAGGGGAGCGGACGCTCCCTCTCCTTCTCGATATTGTCTGTAGCACGCCGGAGATGCTAGAGAAGTTCATCAGAGCTCGTGGAGTGCTCCTGCCCGCCGATGAACTTGAGTTGGTAGGTCGATGGATTGGTGTTGGGCCCTCCCTTTGGCAGGTCACCGAGGTCGATCCTGGTAGCTCCTTGACCATGCTCGACACCATAGGTGGTGACTCTCGACTTGTCACTGAAAGGTCCATGTCTCAGGAGGTGGGTGAAGGTGATTATATCTATTGTCACGTCGTTCCAGCAGGATCTAGTTTCCAGATCGTAGGTATGCCACTCTTGGTGACGACGAGTCACAGGGAATCTCTGGTGGCGGCGCTTGCGGCGGGTGAAGAGCCGCGCGAGCTTGCATCTTGGGTGGGATCGGTTTTTAGGCCGATCCAGATGCGAACTACCGACGACGAAGAGATAGTGATCTGCCGAAGCGAGTTAACCCCAAGGACTACGACATGGGAAGAGATCGAAGGTGTTCTTGATCATATGTTCCGTCGCGATGCAGAGGGGAAGTGGACAGCAACCGGTTACAACGACTTAATTGGCAGCGTGGCCCGAGGATGGCTGGAACGCGACGACGATACGTTGGTGGTTACCACCACCTCGGTCGAGCGCGAAGAGGACCTCCTGGGGATGTTGATGGATGCATTCGATGACTTAGAGATCATCGGGAGTACGCAGACGGAGTTCGCGGAGGCACAGAAATTGGCGGAGCTCGGACGACCAACTCCTGCTGCTTCGCCGAATGTGGATCCCGACCAAAGGGGGAGTTCAATCGAGGCACAAGCCGCTCTTGCGCAGTTTATGCGTGAGCGCGAGGACGCCTGGCTTGATGAGTCGATACCAGCCTTGCACGGACTCACCCCCAGACAGGCAGCAAACGACCCGTCTCGACGCGAAGAGCTGGTCGCACTGCTCAATGAGTTTGATCGCTACCCAAAGCCTGCTGCTGGTGGTGCTTCGTTCGACGTCTCTAGGCTCCGTGATCTACTCGGTATTGAGAACGACGGATAGGGTGGCAGCTGGGAGTGGAGATTACGTTGGTTAGATGACCAACATCGGCGGCGGTGCTCGTAACCGAGTTCAATATGCTCGACCTCGTTGGAAGGTAAGAATGACGATAGACACGGAGGCGAAGGTGAGGCGCCGTCAAAGGGCAGATGACGGGTGCTCGTCGGCGGTCGCGTCTCGCTCGTCGATGCATTATCCGGTGCTGTTGCGAGTCGAGGAGTATCTAGATTTAGCGCCGCGCTATGGCAGCGAGGTGATTCGCGTTGGCTCCTTGGTGCTCTTTGCGAGCCACACACCCTGGGCTTACTATGCTCGGCCGAACAGGGGTAATGCTTCTCCACCACGACGTAAGGACTTGGTTAGGTTGCGCCGGGTATGCAAACACCGAGAGCTACCTCTTCGTATCGAGTGGATTGCGGAGCTCTCGCCGGAGTTAGAGAACATCGCAGCAGCTTTCGGGTTGAGAATTGCGCGTCATCCACTGTTGATACTCACCGAAGACGAGTTTGTCGAGAGGTCTCGGTCGGTCGGAGTTCGGATGCTGGATCCAGATGATGGTCAATTGATCGAGAGTCGCGCCGTCGTCCATGTGGTCTTTGATCCTACGATGCCAGCGGCTGCCGGGGTGGTTGAGCGTGATGCCCGACTGCTGCGACTCGATCATACCGAAGTGAATTATGCACATCAACGAGCACGCTCAGGAAGAACCGTTACAGGAGTGGCGTCGGTCGCTGGGGTAGGGGTCGTGGCAACCGGGTCATACAACCCGATCGGTGAGGTAGCCGAGATCGTCGGGGTAGGAACCTTGCCAACCTACCGTCATCAAGGCCTCGGGTCTGATGTTGTACATCAATTGTGTGAAGATGCATTTTCGCATGGGGTACAGCTCATCGCACTCGTAGCCGAGGACGAAGGCGTCGCTCGGATGTACCAGCGACTTGGCTTTCGTCGCATCGGGACGTGCATGAGTGCGCAAGATTGCTCGTTCTGAGTCTCGTACGATTCGTCAACGAGCCTTTATTTAGGGCGCGATCGTAGCAACCAGCACGCGGTTGCGATCGACGCACGAGAGCCACAACGGTTCTCGTGCGTTTGGTGATAGATAGCTCTCCGGAAGCTCCGCTCTAGACCATCGCTGTAATTTGCTTGAGGACCTTGTTCTCGACCTCGGCCGACCAGGCCATCTCTGCGATGTCGACCGGGAGGAAAAGATCAGAGACTAATAGAGTCTCTACTGCTGTAACCACCAGATCCTTTTTCCAGTTGCCGACGCCGATCGTAAGTGTCGCGTCATCCGATGGACCCGAAAGCGATAGGACCAGAGCACGCTGAGCTGAGATTACCTCGCTCAGGAAGCCACCCTTCTTTGCCTGTAACACGTAACCTTTGTCGGCATCACCGGTGCTCTCGACGGTGAACCCTTCACCCTTTAGTCCTGATGAACTAGCGAACACCACAAATGCATGTAATGCTTGTAGTGGACCGTCTCGTGAGTCATCGAACGTTTCTTGCAGCCTTGGTTGCGCGCCTTTAGTCTGATGCGGGGAATCAGGAGGACTAATTATTGTCGCCTCGAGCACGAACTTTAGATTTCGCTTTCTTGTAGTCCCCCTGGCGAGACGGCCCCTTGAAACACCAAGGAGGTGGTGAGATGAAGGAGATAGCAGATAAAGTGGGTGGCCTTGACGTCCACCGTGACACCGTCGTTGCGTGCACGCGAGTTCGAGAGCCAGATGGCATGGTTACCCTTTCCAAGGAGACGTTCAACACGACACGCAAAGGATTAGAGGACTTGGCCCGGTTCCTCGTCGATGCTGGAGTGTCAACCGTGGTGATGGAGGCAACCGGAGTGTATTGGAAGCCGGTGTACTACGCATTGGAGGGACTCTTCCCCCAACTCTGGCTCTGTAACGCACAACATGTGAAGAACGTACCTGGCAGAAAGACGGATCTCGCAGATGCCGAGTGGCTCGCAGATGTCGCAGCCCATGGCATGGTACGACCAAGCTTTGTGCCTCCACCTGAGATCCGTGAACTTCGTGAGTTGACCCGATATCGCAAGACCCAGGTTGATGCCAGGGCAAGGGAGATCCAACGCCTCGAGAAGGTTCTCC
>DAHZQE010000076.1:0-20287 GCA_027409005.1 Ferrimicrobium sp.
GTTCGGTCTGCACGCGCTCGGCAAAGCCGACATTGGCTACTGGGTCTCGCCGATACGAGCGAATCTCTTCGATGGAACGCACGGCTGAGATCGCCCATAGCTGTGCAAATGCCTGCGCACCTGCTCCAAGCACCCCTACGACCAACTTCTGGCCTGCTGAGGTCAGCCGTACGGCGGCAGCAGCACCAAGAGCGCCGGTCCGCCGCCGACCGAGCTCTGGTCCGACCACTATGCCCTCTAAATTACCATCGCGATCCCAGACGACCGTCAGCTGATCGTCACTTTGGGTTGGAAAAGTGCCATAGGCGCGGAAGCCGTAACCTCGGCTAAATGACCCGCTAGTAAAAACCAACGAACCCTCTCCCAGCGGGCTTTGGAGTCGGGCTGGAGCAAGAAGTGTTCCTGTGTTGTACTCCCGGAGGGCATGTTCTATGGCAGCATTAGCCAGTTTTGCGTCGAGGTGAGCCGAGACCATGGCATCGTCTATGAGTGCGACAGCCATCTTTCTAGAGATCTGCTACGTCGATTACGAGCTTCCCACGAACGTGACCATCCATGGAGGTGGAGAAGGCATCCTTGGTATTGGCGAGCGCGAAGCGTTCCTGGATCTCAATACGAAGTTTGCCGTGCTCAATTAGCTCGGAGAGTGCGTCCAGGTCGCTTGGCGATGGACGCACAAACACGTAGTGTCCTCCATGGGCTACGATGCTCGGATCTGCAATCGTGGCCGCTCGGCTGGATCCACCAAGTAGTCGCATGCCGGCGTTGAGTGATTCACCCCCATAGAGGTCGAAAACTGCGGTCGGCCGGGCTTTGGCTAGCGCCTCCTGATGATCGACACTGTGATCGATTGGGTTTGCTCCGAGCGATGCGAGGTACTCTTGATTCTTTGTCGATCCGGTCGCGTATACCGTGGCACCGAGTGCTTTTGCTATCTGGATCGCGAAACTTCCAACACCTCCTGCGCCGCCTATGACGAGCAGTCGATCTGATGCGTCCAGATGAAGACGGTGAACTAGAGCCTGGTAGGCGGTAAGGCCCGCGAGTGGCACTGCAGCAGCTTCGCCAAAGGATAGTGTTGGTGGGCGACGTGCCAACACGCGTTCGGGTACTGCGGCGAACTCGGCGAAGGTGCCGTGATGAACAAAGTCCATTCGCGCATACCCCCACACTTCATCGCCGACGCGTACGGCGGTCACAGACGGACCTATCTCTCTAACGATACCAGCGAGGTCCCAACCAGGGACCACTGGGAAGACTGAGGTCATGCTCTTGCTGAGGCCACCGGACATGAGTTTCCAGTCCACCGGATTCACCGATGCCGCCGCCACCTGTACCAAGACGGTGTCCGGGCCGAGCTCGGGTCGGTCAAGTTCGCCGAACTCTAGGACATCGAGCGCGCCGAATCGTTGATAGTAGACGGCTTTCATGCGTGGATTGCTCCTTTCGATCTGTCGTATCCAAAGAGTCTACGCTATTTGGTGGAAGCGCCGGGAAGAGGCTAGCCTCACCGGATGAAACTGCGATGTTGCCGACGTTGATCCACGCTAGAGAGCGTGCTCAGATTGAGATGTATTCCGCAGCTCTGCAGTGGTATTTGGCTGTTACCGACCGGTTGTGCCCTTGCTTAGCCGAGCTCCGCCTCGAGCTTAGCCAAGACCTCCGGATCTTCGAGACCTGTAGTGTCTCCACTCGTGTGGCCATCTACTACTAGCTCTTTAAGTAGACGACGAACGATCTTGCCTGATCGAGTGCGGGGCATTGTCGAGAGGAGATATACCTGTTTTGGACGTGCTATTGCACCGATCTCTTCGGTAATCTTGGCTTTGAGCGCGTCGACGGTAACGTCGGACGCTGAAGCAGATAGCGAGACAAAGGCCACCGGCACCTGACCCTTGGTCTCGTCGTCTACACCAACAACGGCTGCCTCGGCCACACCTGGAACGCTAAGGAGTGCGCTCTCCATCTCCATCGTGGAGAGTCGGTGGCCGGCTACGTTGATGACTCCATCGACTCTGCCTACGACCCAGATATGGCCATCGCCATCCACGAGCGCAGCATCGGCCGTGTCGTAACGATCAGCGCCGAAGCGAGTAAAGTACTGTGCTCGATAACGTTCAGGGTCGTTCCAGATGGTTCGAAACATAGTTGGGAACGGTTGGGTGATGAGGAGATAGCCGACCTTGCCTACACTGACAGGTTCCCCGGATTCGTCGACGATCTCCCAAGCATGACCGGGAAGAGCCAGACCGCAAGAGCCTGGTTTTGAACTAGTTATGCCAACCGCGGATGAGGTCCAAGCGCTGCCGGTCTCCGACTGACCGTAGGTGTTATTGATCTCCATGTTTGGGGCACCGACGTTGTCGTGTACCCAGTTCCACGTTTTTGCATCAAGAGGTTCCCCAACGAGGCCTATCAGTTTCAACGACGACAGATCGTGAGCCTTTGCCAACGCATCACCGTTGCGAGCCAGCATTCGAAGGAAGGTGGGAGCGGTGAAGATCTTCGTGATCTTGAGCTTCTCTATCAGCTCGTAGGCTCGATCGGGTGTGGGGTAGTCGAGAGCACCTTCATAGGCGACCATGGTAGCGCCGTGCGCCAGCCCGCCGACCAATTCAAAAATGGGGAATGTTAGCCAGCCGGTGTCAGCTGTGCACCAATAGATATCTTCCGGCCCGAGATCTAGCGACCAGAGGACGTCGTGGTAGGTGCCGACCAGGAAACCGGTACCGGTGTGAACCAGACCTTTAGGCTTGGCTGTAGTCCCACTGGTATAGATAATGAAGGCGGGTTCGTTCGCCTCGATGGCTACTGGATCTGCTCGGTCCGGGGTTGCGGCCAGGAGTTCGTCGAAGTAGTGATCCCTGCCGGCCTTCATCGCTACGGCCGCACCGGTGCGACGCACGACAACGACGTGCTCGATGCTAGGCAGCCTGTCGAGGACGGAGTCGAGTGTGGCTTTGAGTGCCACCGGTCGGCCACGGCGCATCGATTCGTCAGCCGTGATAACCACCTTCGCGGTGGTGTCGACGATGCGCTCTGCAAGTGCGTTTGCAGAAAAACCTGAGAAGATGATGTTGTAGATCGCGCCGATACGGAAACAGGCGTGGACGGCGGCAAATGTCTCCAGGAGATTCGGGAGAAATATTGCTACGCGATCACCCTTGGTGACGCCTAGATTGGCAAGAGCCTGAGCGAGCCTGGCGGTGGTATCCAGGAGCTCTTCGTAGGTCCACGAACGCTCGGAGCCGTCCTCTCCAATCCAGTAGAGAGCAATTTTGGATGGACTGGTTCGCGCATGGCGATCGATACAGTTGACGCTGACATTCATTGTGGCACCATCGAAGAAACGGTATCCGGTTGAGAAGTCACCACCAAGTGCAACACTAGCTGGCCACCCATCCATCCACTCAAAGGTGTTGGCTACCTCTTGCCAGTAGCCACCTAAGTCCGTCAAGGATCGCTGGTAGAGGGCTCGAAACTCAGCCTCACTACGAACTGGAATGCGCGAGGATGGCGGAAGGCTCGGCGCCACCAAATGGCTCTCACGAACCATAGGCGGCAGATCGGGTAGGCTCTCGCTTGCAGTAGTCATAACTCCCCCTTTGTACGACCCATTGCAGACAAGAGCCAATCTATCGCGGATTGAGCGCGCCGACAACCCCTGAGACGCAACTCATCTACTAGTGAGGGCCAGCTACTCCTCGACGACTATCTCGTTGCCTCTATCGACCCAGGCGAGCGTCCCACCCGCCACCGAGATCGAGTCATAGCTGGCGCTTCTAAGCGCCTCGACTGCGTGCAAGCTTCTGCCGCCAGAGGCACAGATCACGTAGTGGCGAGAGCTGGGAATGGCGTCGAGGTGGTTAGCCAACTCGGAGAGAGGAATGTTGATTGCACCAGGGACATGGCCAGCCGCGTACTCCCACCTCTCACGCACGTCGATCAGTTCGATCTCTTCGCCGTAGATAGTTTCAAATTCATCGATCGAAATCTCGAGGCTCACACAATACTCCTTTGCCATCTCTGTATACCTATAAGGGTATTTCCATTCTATCTCGGCCACCATAACCGTGAGCGGAATGTTTAGACAGATTGCTGACGGTTACTCGACTGAGTCCATCCTGTTAGCGCTTTGGTTGACAAGTGGTGTCGATTCTCTTATATCTCCAAAAACCTCCCACTCCTCTTTCTTGGGCGAGTCAGGGCCAATTTCTGGAATCTCTCGGTTATGTCGTCTGCAATCCCGGAACTTAGGAGCCCTAACCACTGGAGGTGATTGACAGTCACAACGCAGCGAACACACTCGTATGTTGGGGCTCTACATGGTGGGCAGGAGGCTCTAGATCGCAAGCAAGTGAGGAACGCCTGGAACTGATATGAGTTACATCAGCGAGCTAGTTCGCATTCACTATGGACTCGAGAAGAGTCTGGGTTGAGATCGCCTAGTCTCTCGGAATCTCGGATGTGAACAGGCGGTTTCGCATCTGTCGAATCGTTGGAGTAGATACCTTGGAGCTACGCCCGCGAGGAGGCGTGTGCGCCCGTCCCCTTGCGGCTCTCTACGAGCCAGCCGATGGATGAAGACCTCTGTATCGCCCTGGTAAACCGGGTCAGTGGCCCAACGACAGCGGGACTTAAGATCAGGACAAAGAGACCCCCAAAGATGAGGCCGGCAACGACATCGCCGGGGTAGTGCATGCCTACGTAGACTCTGCCAAAGGCGAGAAAAACCCCAGCGATTGCAGCAAGGATGGTCATCAGCCTATCTCGACTCAGCCAGAGGCCAACGATGGTTGCTCCGGCTATGGTGGCGTGCCCGCTTGGAAAGCTGAAGCCATGGGTTCGGGTGAGGAGCACCTCGACGTGCGCAAGTGTAAGGTACGGGCGCCGCTCAGCGATCAATGGCTTGAGTATGTAATGGGATATCCCCTCGGCGATCGCCGTTCCCCCTGCCGCCCAAAGTACCCTCGCGACTTGCCGATCAGGCTTGGGCCGCGAGCGAGCACGCCACCACGCAATTAGGAGCAAAATCGCCAGGACTCCAATGCCGCTTAGATGCGAGTAGAAGGCCATGAATCCATGTGCCCACGGGGTCGAGACCGCGAAATGATTGACATCACGGTAATACTGTCGATTCAACTTGACTATTTCAGGCACGCGACCTCCCTCAATGTAACAAAGTGCTCCCGATGACAGGAGTTTAGACAATGTTTGCCGAGGGTTCACTATGTTGAGTGCTTAGGGTCGCTTACAAGCGGCATTGATGGACACCGTCGCGAGACGGGTGCATTTTGGCCGACACTACTAGGTTGTGGCGACTTGGGATTGTCGGGTCGCATACCTGCTTCGGGCTTTCGACTGGATGCTACTCCGGGTTTCGATCCTCGGTTGCCTGGATGGCGGATCTCCATTCGTCGAACTCAGTGGCGATGATTCGTTCGCCGTTGATTCCGTGCGAGGCGTTGGAGGCGAGAAAGACTATTGCTGGACCCATGATCTCGGGTGGGAGTGCATGATTGCGGAGTTCTGGAGGTGAGTCCTCTGGGATCATGCCCGTCACGGTGACTCCCCCGGGAAGCAAAGTATTGACGGTTACGCCAGTGCCCTCAAGATCCTTCGCCATAATCGCGGCGAGCGCCTCGGATCCAGCGCGAGAGGGTCCATAAGGGACGAACCCTTTGCGCACCATCGTCTCGTGATTCATGGATATCATGACGATCTTGCCAGAGCCGCGAGTGACCATGCGCGGAGCGACTGCACGCGCTACTAGAAAGTATCCAGTGAGGTTTGTCGCGATTACTGCCCGAAAACCATCGACTGGGACCTTCCAGAAGGGTAATGGATCCTCAAAGAAGCGAGGGTTAACCGTCCTCATCCCGATCCCAGCGTTGTTGACGAGCACGTCGAGTTCGCCGAAGTGATCATAGACCTCATCGACGGCGCGCTCGACGGCGTTGGTGTCGAGAACATCCATCTCGATGGCGAGCGCATCAAGTCCCGATGAAGTGAAGTGGCGTACGGTGGAGGTAAGACGGGTTCCGGCTCGCGCGCAGACCGCTACGCGCGCTCCTTGTTTGAGCAAAGCTGCAGCCATGGCGGCTCCGATGCCACTAGACGCCCCTGTTACCATTACCGTTTGTCCTCGCAAGCTATCCATGGTAAAGATGCTAGCGGTGACGGCGCTTCGTGGTTGTTTTCGAATCCTTGAGTTCGCGGCCCTTCTGAGGTATGGTGCTCAGTTGCCGTTATAGACGTTGATCAAGCAATGCTTCGCCGGCCTGGCTGAGTCCGATAAGACGCCATCCGCGATCTATGAAACCCGTTGCTTGCGCCACTCGTGCGGAAGCCGTATTGTTGGGTGCATGAAGGTAGGTAGGGAGCATTCCCTCCTGGAGCACACGTTCGGCAGCCTGAGCGACGAGCGCTTTGGCTAATCCACGCCCACGAGCCTCCGGTTCAGTGACCACCGCCAACTCCCTAACGTAGCGGTCGTGGCGCTTCAGCCCGACTCCGGCTAGCACACGGTCGTGTCTGTCGAGGGCGACCAAGACATCGCCCCCAAAGGGTTTGAGCCATTGGGGCAGATTGGGGTCGTTCGCTGGTAACCAAGTACCTGGGCTACCTAGGTCCGGGACTTTGAAGGCGAAGCGAAAATATGCGATGAAACAGGAGCCAGAACCAAGCCCGATTACGTCTTCGATAAGTCTGGCAACTGATGACAACTCTGATCTAGTGGCGGAAGCGTACGCTAGGTGTGTATCGGTGTCGCGTGGTGTTGAATGGTGTGCTTGGACGAGTTGTTGCTCAGCGGGTTGTTGGAGCGGATTGATCTGGCTCGAGGCTCGAGGCTCGTCATCTGTGTCAAGAGTCTTAAAGAGTGGAGCCAGAATAGGGTCGACGGAGAGAGTAGTCCCATCGGTTGGCGAGAAGACGCCTAGGAATCGCCGTGTCGTGCTGTCCCAGCCGGGCTGTTGGCGTCGAAGAGTTGGTACTAATTGGATCGGTCTCGCTGGTGGCCAGACGCCTAAGAAATCGTCAAGGTGCCGAGAGAGAAGGAGCCAGCCATTGGCGTCGGCGTCCTCGCTGTCATGCGTCAACTTCTCTACCATCAAGCCTAGTCTAGTGCGCAAGTTGGCGAGTAAAAATCAATAAGTGCTGAGTGCTCATGCTTGAAACAACATTGTGCAAGTTCGGCTACAGTGTGGTAGAACGTAGAGGCGAGGATCTTTGGGCTGCACAGCTCGTCCGGTTGAGTTCGTCCATAGCGACCGTCTATTTATATTCATCTAGGGAGTGCTGTTGGCTAGCAATCGGCCGGTTTCTTATTGGCGGCGATCGGGCGAGGACCGTTTTGAACAACGTCAGCTTAACCGTGGGAAATGGGTCAAGCGGGGAATGATTGGCTTTGGGGCGTTGCTGGTGATCTCTATCCCATTCGAGTTTCACGAGTACGCAGCCTCTACAGCACTTAGCACCAAGGAAGTCATCCTTAGAGCGAACGAACTCCAGTTAGGCAGTACACCGGTCGTTGATTATGGCCCGAATGGCAGGGTAGCGGTGCGTCTTTTCGGAACCGGTGCTTGGATCAAACCGGCCGCCAATCACCTGTGTAATACCGTTGGACCCTGGACTGGAGTAGTTGGGCACATCAAGGTCGGTTTCCTGGAGGCCAATGAGGGCGCGACAGCAATCGTGGCGGCATCATGCCAGACTACCGACGGATTGTCTCGGTTAATCGTTGGGCGCTACCGCCCTTCTGGAGTTTTGGCGGCCATAATGCTCCCGTCAGCTAGGCAGGTGACGACCGCTACTGTGATTGCGACCCCATCGACTCTTTATATTAAAAGTCCGGTGTATGCCAACCGGAGTGCCTCTGGTAAATCCTCCGAGACCGTTATTGGATCGCTCTAGCGAGTCCGATTTCCGATCCAACTGCCGATGCCAACGTAGGTATCCGCGGCTTCTAGCTGACAACCACGGCTCCGCTCCGATCTCATGCTATGTTCGGTTCGCTCGCAACCGATCTGGGCATCCACGCCGTGCTCGACTTTATAGCGCAAAATTTAAACTAGGAGTCGGGCCTCTCCTGCGATCACTGACGAAACGGAGCATAGAGACTCACACATCTGCAGTTGCAAGCCGTTCGCTATGTGCCCAACTCGTAGTGGCGTTGCCCAATCTTACCCAAGTTAATTGGTTTTATCTGGCTATGGGGAATGGGGTAGAAGCATGTCGAGCTGAAGATGTCCGACTGGGCATGTAAGCGTGCGCGTAACGCCTTCAATGACCTGGATGCCCTCTACGACCTGGCTACCAATCTCAGAAAGTGTCTCCGCACGCAACAGCACAATAATGTCATAGGGCCCGGTA
The DNA here is from genome assembly GCA_027409005.1 of Ferrimicrobium sp. Classification (GTDB taxonomy): domain Bacteria; phylum Actinomycetota; class Acidimicrobiia; order Acidimicrobiales; family Acidimicrobiaceae; genus Ferrimicrobium. Next base: position 8,374 of record DAHZQE010000076.1, read on the forward strand.
ACGTCGTCGGCGCGAACTACCATAGGCAACGAGCGGATAGCAGGCAGCACCTTGCTTACCTCTCCGATCTCTGTCTGGATTAGGACGTAGGCCTCCACACTTCTCCTTGCCTGTTCTGACCCCTGCGACTAGACTACCGTAGTCGGAGTAGAAAGCGTGGCGATCATCTACAACTTTGGCCTTTTCAGATTGTGGCTGTTCAGATTGCCGATGGCGCTCAAGTGAACTCGGTGCTGTCGTGCTGACAATGCCAGACGTAGCTAGCAAGATGGGTCGATCTATTATGTTTTGGGATCTGGAGCCATAGCTGCCCGCGCTAAATCGAAGGAACGGAGGGCAACCACGCGACTCGCTAGCCAAGAGAAGGGGAGTATCTGAGGATGCATGGGAGTTGGCGGTCGGCAGATCAAGGACTAGTGGTCGGTTAGGGGTGTCATCGGATTTCAAAGATAACTGGGATCAGACGGTTCTCTATTTTCCGTCTGAGCGCCGTTTTGATTATGATCACCCGATGGCGATGGTGAGGTTGACTCTGCATCGCGATGCGCTAGCGGTGGGTGCCGAGGCGTATTGTGATCCGGTCACCGGCGATTTCGTGCTCTGTTCGCGTGCCTTGATGGAGCGAGGTTTCTGTTGTAGTCTCGGCTGCCGCCATTGCCCCTTCACCGGTGGTCGGCGACCCTTCATGGCTGAATTGTTTCTCGAGTGAGTGTCGGCCACCAAACCCAATGGCAGTTAGAGGCTGTCTCGTTGAGCACGGCTGGCTTGCACGACGCCTGGCCCAAGTTACAGGCTGGGCAGCGATTGTGTCGAATCGTTCAGCCCACCGATCGTGCCTTGGTCCTCGGATCATCCACCAGACAGAGCGAGTTCGATCTCGATCGAGCTCGGCGTCAAGGATTAGCGGTCGTTCGGCGTAACAGCGGCGGTGGGGCTGTTTTAGTCGAACCAGGCGCGCAGATCTGGCTGATGCTGTATCTAGGACTTGATGATCCACTAGTCCCATGGGACCTGGGCCGCTCCTTCTTGTGGTTGGGAGCTGCCGTGCTCGGGCTCCTCCGGGAACTTAGACTCAACGCCACGATGGTCGAGAGTCGGCAACCTCGTACTGCTCTTGGAAGCTTGATCTGTTTTGCGGACCTCGGGTATGGAGAGGTTTCAGTTGATGGCGCCAAGGTACTTGGTCTTGCCCAGCGGCGTTCTCGAGGCCAAGCCTGTTTCCAGCTCTCACTCCTGTGGGATGAGCGACAGAGCCATCTGCGTGAGCTTTTGGTCGTCGATCCACCCGAAGGAGAATCACTGCGAGTGGCGGGCATAGCACCGCTCGTCGATCTTTCACGTCAAGACGTGCAGAATAGAGTCGTCAAGGCGATCACCGCTCTATAGCAGAACATCTGTACGAACTAGCCCCCGTCGGGCAAACAAATTGTCATGTTTTACCCTCTTCATGCCGAAATTACGTGTGCTGGTGGGGAATTGTGGGGTAAAGTGGGGCCCATTGGTTGGTAGTGGAGAGGGCAGTCGAGTCGGTGTGGCAGACAGGTGAGGTAAAGGCGAAGTTCTTTGGAGGGTATACCCATTCCCTCGACCTCAAAGGTCGACTCACACTCCCCGCGCGCTTCCGTTCCAGCTTCTCTGATCGCTGTTACGCCACCCCGTCGCAGTACGGCGATCCATGCATCGTGATTTGGACGGTCGAAGACTTTGCCACCTTCGTCAATGCGGTACCGCCACTCAGCTGGGACGAGTCGATCGAGCGTCGTCGATTGAGGGACTGGGGGCGTCAGGCTTTTGAGCTGGAGATCGACCGCCTTGGTCGCGTTGGACTACCTCAACCGCTGCGAACACTGGTCGGCCTGGAGCGCGAGGTACTTGTCAATGGAGCATTTGGTACCATCGAGCTCTGGGATCCTGTTCGTTGGGCCGAGTATCAAGATGGTGCCCATGAATAGCCAGCGCAGCGACGGTGATTTCGAGAAGACACCAAGCCAGGGAGGTCTCCACTCTCCAGCGGGTTCGACCGATGAGCGGCAGCCGGGTCAGTTCACACACGCCCCGGTTCTCGCAGCAGAGGTAGTGCAGGGTTTTCGCGACCGTCGTACCCCGTCGACCGTCATTGTCGACGCGACCGTCGGGCTCGCTGGTCACTCCCAGCGTATCTTGGATGAACTCGACTGGGCGGAGGTGATCGGAATCGATCGCGACCGTCGGGCACTGGAGCAGGCGCAGGATCGGTTGAGTCGCTACGGCGGTCGGGCACGTTTGGTGCATGCAAGGTTCGGAGAGATTTCGGATGCGGTGGCACCTGTAACTGCGGTGGCCGGTGTGCTCGCTGATCTTGGTGTCTCGTCGATGCAACTGGATGATCCCGGTCGTGGGTTCTCGTTTCGCTTTGATGCCCCGCTTGATATGCGAATGGACCCAGATGGTGAGGATGCAGATGTTGCTGGGTTTCTGCTAGCGGTGTCCACGAAGGATCTGATCCGGATCTTTCGAGAGAACGGTGTCGGAACTCTCTCAATCAGATATGCCAACGCACTGAAGAGTCAGCTTCCGGTAGCCACCACTGGCGAACTGGCTGAGATCATCGTCTCAGCGACCCCGGCGAGGTTGCGTGGCGGGCGCACACACCCGGCAACAAAGGTCTTTCAGGCTCTACGAGTCAGTGTCAACTACGAAGCTTCCGAGCTCATTCACTTTCTACCTGCAGCACTTGGATTGCTCGATCGAGGGGGTGTCATGCAGGTCATTAGTTACCATTCAGGCGAAGACAGACTCGTCAAGCGCTTCATCCGGCTTGTGGAGACCGGTGGCTGCATCTGCCCACCTAGACTCGGCTGCACCTGCGGAGCTGAGCCGGCAGGGGAGCGCACGACTCGACACGCGATTATCCCCTCCGATGATGAGCTGGCTGCAAATCCTCGCTCTAGGAGCGCGCGTATGCGCGCGCTCCGACGTACCGCTAACGATGTCGCTGACGTTCTCGAACGCTATTGGCAGCAGGTTCCCACATGGCACGGGTAGTCGCGCTTCCACAAAGTCCCACGAGGGAACGCCCGCATCGTCGGCAACCCGAACTGGTATTGGTCAAGTCCCCAGCCCGGGCTGCACGCACCCGGAGCGTTCGCAAAGTCCTGGTGTTCATCACTGTGGTCGCTCTGCTCGGAATGGTGGTCGTGACGCGCATAGCGATCGAGTTAGAGGAGTCGAGTATTGGGCAGCTTAGCGCTGAGATCACGCAGACACAACGCGTTCAGGGGGATCTAAAACTGGAGGTAGCTCAGCTCTCGTCGCCGCAACGGATCATGAGCTACGCGAGTCAACATCTACATCTCACGCTCCCAAGTTCAGTCGATGTTGTGGCAGGGTCGCACACAAAGAATGCGGTTCCCTTGCCCCAGTCTGCGGCGACCGCGCCGTCGCTTCCTCTCCCAGCTGGGGAGGTGGTCGGTGGTGGCTAAGCGACGCAGTCGACGAACTCGTCTCACCCTGCTGGCATGTGGCGTGGTGACCTTGGCGTTAATCGTTCAGTTATTACGGGTTACGGTGTTGGCATCTCCGAGCTATACCAATCTCGCGACCCAAGAACCGGAGACAACGGTGACTCTTCCAGGGTTGCGCGGCTCGATTCTGGCCAGGAACGGGCAAGTACTCGCGATGTCCGAACTGCGGGACACCATTCTGGCTGACCCGCTCCTCATTAAGAATCCGCTTCCGGAGGCGGCGACACTAGCCAAACTGCTTTCGCTGCCAACGGCACAGGTTGAACATGCACTGACTGTTAAAGGCGGATACTCTGTCGTTGCCCAGCTGGTGACGCAGTCAATCGGCTCGAAGATCGAGACGATGGCGCTAAACGGAGTGCTGCCCGGAATCAATGTCGAACCTGGACAAGCTCGCTATTATCCGGCGGGGTCACTGGCTGAGTCAGTGTTAGGACGTGTTGGGGCTAATGACAATGGTCTCTTTGGACTCGAGTATCAGTATCAAAAGCTGCTCGCAGGCAAGAATGGCTATGCGGTAGAGCAGACGGCAACCGGCAATCTTCCTCTGCCAAATTCGATCGTGAAAAAGCAAGCACCAGTTCAGGGCAGGAGTCTCAAGCTCACGATCGATCCATACCTGCAGGCGTATGCCGAACAGGCGGTTGCCGGTGAGATGCAGAAGACTAACGCGATCGGCGGCACGGCGGTAGTGATGGATGTGGCGACAGGACAGATCCTGGCTATGGTCTCGCTTAGTGCGCCGCCACTCCCTGGGGCAAAGCCGCTGGCTAACGGAGGTCAGCCGGTGGATGTGAAGCGAGCACTGCCGACTCAGAGTTGGATCAACCAAGCGGTAGCGTACAGCTACGAACCCGGATCGGTCGCCAAGATTGCGACCTTCACGGCTGCGCTCCAGGATCACCTTATCACACCGACATCGACTGAGGTTGTCCCTGGCCATCTCAACATAGGTGGTTCTATCTTTCACGACGCTGAACCGCACCCAACTGAGGTTCTCTCCATGGGTCAGATTTTGGCCCAGAGCTCTAATGTCGGCACCATCGAGATTGCGCGACGGCTGGGCCCTGCAAGGCTGCTCGCCTCATTCCAACGCTTCGGTTGGGGCGAACCGACGGGTCTAGCGTTTCCTGGTGAGACTCAAGGATATCTCAAGCCGATCAGCCAATGGTCAGCTACCGCCATCGGATCCACTCCAATCGGACAGGACCAGCTCGTGACTCCACTGCAGATTCTCGACTCCTATAATGCGATCGCCAATGGCGGAGTGATGGTGGCTCCAAAACTTGTCCTCGGTACGGTTGGCTCCAATGGGAAACTTAGCCCACTGAGTTCGCCTGCCCCCCATCGAATCGTGCCGGCCAGCATCGATAAGGAGATGGTGCATCTTCTCTCTGGTGTTACCGGAGCCAATGCTACCGCCCCGGATGCGACTATCCCGGGTTATGTTGTTGCGGGCAAGACTGGTACCTCACAGAAGCCTTTACACACGCAAGCTGGTTATCAGATGGGTGCCTATTGGGGCACCTTCGTCGGAATGGTGCCAGCTCAACACCCGGTATTGAGTGCGGTGGTGATGTTGGACCAGCCAGTCCCTATATATGGTGGAATGACGGCAGCTCCGGTGTTTTCCCAGATCATGCGGTATGCGCTTGCTCGGTATGGTGTCACACCGACAGGCACGATTGATACTTCGTTGTTACCCCACACGGCTAAATCATCCTCCCGAAGGTCGCGCGAGTGACTATCACGGCCACCTTATCCCTATACCATAGTTATGGTTGTGGTCCGGGTTTGGGCGGAGAAGTGGGAGAGACGAGGCATGCCGCGATGACGTTGGGCGAATTGGCTCGTCTACTTGATGCACAGGTGGTTGGTGATGGGTTTGAAAACCTGACGGCGCTGGGTCTCGCCATGGATCACCGACTGCTGAATGAGGGTGACGTCTTCGCGGTCGTCCCTGGCTCGCATGTGGATTCGAGCATCTTTGTTGAAGAGGCGATTCGCAAGGGCGCAGTGGCGCTGCTGGTTGCACATCCACTGACGACGTCCCTTCCTCAGCTGGTCGTCGATCCCAGGCAGCTGCGAGATCGTGTCGCCATGGCGAGCCATCTCGTCTACGGGGAACCTTCGAAAAAGTTGAAGGTCGTTGGAGTGACCGGTACCAACGGTAAGACCACCACCGTCTCCCTGGTCTCGGAGATGCTTGGACTCTTGGGGTGTGGGGTCGGAACCATGGGAACGCTGTGGGGACGACTCACCACGCCCGAGGCTCCGGAGATTGCACGCCGACTCGCACACTTCGTTGACCAAGGCCGAAATTACGCTGCCATGGAGATCTCCTCCATTGCACTATCGATGGACCGAGTGAAGTATCTTCACGTCGATGTGGCGATGTTCACGAATCTATCCCAGGATCATCTGGACTTCCACCCGTCGATGGAGGAGTACTTTGAGGCCAAGGCCTCGCTTTTCCAGCCAAGTTATGCCTCACTCGGAGTGATCAATGCCGATGACACTTGGGGCCAGCGCCTGTTGAAGGTTGCAGGAGTCCCGGTAGTCGGCGTCTCCGACGCCGAGCTTAGTCAGGTAACGTTGGGTCCTTATGGGTTGAGTTTTGATCTCCGTGGCCATCGTTTTGCTGCCCCACTTATTGGCCATCATAACTTGGTCAACCTTCACATGGCCTTGATGGCGATGGAGGCGCTCGGTTTCGAACTAGCAGACCTGGTGGAGGTGGCGAGAGAGGTGCAGGCGCCGCGCGGTCGCTTGGAGCGTGTGCCCAGCCGATATGGTTCTATCTTTATAGATTATGCGCATTCACCTGGCGCCCTGGAGCAAGTTCTGGTGGCGGCGCGACTGTCTCTAGGTCGAAACGGAAAGCTGCTGATCGTATTCGGTGCTGGCGGGGAGCGCGATCATGGAAAGCGCCCTCTCATGGGCGCGACCGCCGAGCGTCTTGCTGACGTAGTGATTATCACCAGCGATAATCCGCGCTCCGAGGATCCTCAAGCGATCGCTGATGACGTGGCGGCGGGTTGCGTTAATGGGACTAAGCCACGTATCTTGCTCGATCGTCGAGTGGCTATCCGTACCGCAGTTGAGGAGCTTGGCGATGAGGATGTGTTGGTGATCGCCGGGAAGGGGCACGAGAGGAGCCAGCGAATCGGGACAGCGAGCTATGACTTCGACGACTACGATGAGGCGTTGCGTGCTGTACTAGAACTCAAGGACGGTAAGCGTTGATCGCCATTTTGACCGGCAGTGGTCTCGCTCTGATCGTCGCGATCTTTGTGACGCCGATCCTTATAGATCGGCAACGTTCGCGTGGCGTCGGTCAACAGATCCGAGAGGATGGGCCTAGCAGACACCTTGTGAAGGCGGGAACACCGACTATGGGTGGGATCGCCATTCTGATCGCCATCGTGCTCAGTTATATGCTGGTCCATATTCACTTGGGTGTGAGTTTTTCACGTTCTGGGATTCTGGTCGTCGGCGTCACGGTGTTCTCTGGCATCATTGGCTTGATCGACGATCTTCTCAAGGTTCGTAATCGACGTAGCCTTGGACTTACGAAGTTGGCCAAGTTTGGAAGCCAAGTGCTTGTAGCTACTCTGTTTGCTTTGTTAGCCCACTTTTGGGCGCACGTCCCGACTGCAATTTCATTCGTTCGGCTTGGGAGCTTAAGCATTGGTCTCGGAACGGTGGGTTGGTGTATCTTTGCCGTTCTTGTGGTCGTCGGCACCTCCAATGCGGTTAACTTGACCGATGGTCTTGATGGCCTTGCCTCCGGGGCTGCGATCTTCGCCTTCGCTGCCATGGCTCTGATCTCCTATTGGATGTTCCGACATGTCGCAGCCTATAAAGTCCACGATGCTCTTGATCTGGCTGCGTTGGCCGTCTGTTTCGTCGGAGCGATTCTCGGCTTCCTCTGGTGGAATGCACCTCCAGCTAAGATCTTCATGGGTGATGCCGGTTCGCTGGCGATCGGGAGTGGGCTTGGAGCCTTCGCGCTTGTGCTGAGGGTCGATCTTCTGTTGCTGTTGCTCGGCGGGCTTTTCGTGGTCGAGACACTCAGCGTTATTGCGCAGGTGTTCTCCTTCCGAGTCTTTCATCGGCGTGTCCTCAAGATGGCGCCTATCCACCATCATTTTGAACTCTATGGTTGGCCAGAGACGACGGTTTTGATTCGCTTGTGGATCTTTGCAGGTGTAGCCACGGCGATTGCCGTAGGTGCCTTCTATGCCGACTTCCTCTCGCTCGGGAGTTTTGGGCGATGAATCTTTTCGGGGCTCGGGTCCTGATCGTCGGCATGGGTGTGAGTGGACATGGAGTGGCAGAGGCGCTCAGGAGCCGTGGAGTTCGCCTTTCGCTTGCTGAGGATGTCGAAGAACTGCGCCTAGAGGCGATCCAGAGCGCGTATTTTGAATCAACCGGAACTATTGCCGAACTCATCGATTCACCCTGGGACCTTGTGGTGGTATCCCCAGGTATTTCGCCACTGCGACTTGGACGAGAGCCCCAGGCTGGCAGCGTGATTGGCGAACTCGAGCTGGGATGGCTCCTTGCAGATGCGCCGGTTAGTGCGATCACTGGCACCAATGGCAAGACTACGGTTGCTACCTTGACCTCGTTGATGCTTGGAGAGACCGCGGTGCTCTGTGGCAACGCCGGTGTCTCTTTCGCGGCGGTAGCCCAGTCATCTGCATCACGATACGTAGTCGAGGCGAGTTCCTTTCAGCTTACCTGGGCACCGACTTTTTCCCCTGCATCCGCAACCTGGACTAACTTCACCCCAGACCACCTTGATTGGCACGGGAGTTTGGGGGAGTATAGGCGGGCAAAGGCTAAGCTTTTTGCCCAGCTTGCCCCTGGTAGTACCGCTATCCTCAATGCGGATGATCCAGTTGTCTTGTCGACCCCTCTTCCCGAGGGGGTAAGACGTGTGACCTTCTCCATCGAGGGTGAGGCGGACTATATGCTGCGAAACCGCAGCTTGCTGGGGCCCTGCGAGGTCGAACTGATGCCGGTGGCTAGCCTTGGACGTTCAGGTCCCATCGCGGTCGCCAATGCTCTGGCTGCATGGGCGACGGCTGACGTTGCCGGGGTAGAGCTTGACCGGGTTCGAGCCACACTTGTGGAGTTCACCGGGCTCGAACATCGTCAGGAACAGGTCGGTGAGATCAACGGGATTGTCTATGTCAATGACTCCAAGGCGACTACACCAGTAGCCGCAGCAGCGGGGATCATGTCCTTCGATCATGTCATCTTGATAGCTGGGGGACGTGGCAAGGGACTATCGTTTGAACCGATGGCTGCGGTTGCGAATCGGGTGCGTTGTGTGGTGGCCATAGGCGAATGTGGTCCAGAAGTAGCGGCGCTCTTTCGTCGCCATAACGTCCCCGTCAAGCTGGCTAATTCTATGCGCGAGGCGGTGGCGCTGGCCTCAGCCGAGGCTCGCTCTGGTGATGTGGTCTTGCTCGGTCCTGGTGCTGCCTCATTTGATTGGTATCGCAGCTATGCCCATCGTGGGTCGGACTTTAAAGCATTGGTGCGTGAACGTCTCGCTGGGGCGGCCCACCAGACTCGAGAGGGATCGACAGATGTATCGTCTGCCCAAGATCATGAGAGTGACACTGGACGAGAGCAGCGATCGAGGCGGCGAAGGGAAGGGCAATGACAACCTATGTCCGCAACGCGGTAGACAAGATTCGACTCCGCTCTACCTTCTACTGGTTGCTGGTGATTTTGGTCGCGGTAGGAGCCATACTCGAGGTCGCTGCAGCCTATGTCGCCACCATAGCCACTCATAGCTCAATAACTTCGTTGATCGGGCACGAACTTCTCTGGCTGGTAATCGGGGGGCTTGCATTCGCCATCATGCAAGCGGTGCCGTTGAGAGTATGGCTCAAGCTGTCGCCAATTTTCTTGCTGTTAGCGGCTGCCATGTTACTCGCCGTTATGGTTCCTGGTATCGGTCGCAGCGTGGGTGGGGCCCATCGTTGGTTTCAACTTGGCCCGATTCAGGTGCAGCCTTCAGAGTTTGCCAAGCTCGCACTCGTGCTGTTCCTGGCCAACCTTGTCGCTAAACGTCGTCCGACCCAGCTGGTGGGACCAGTAATTGTCGTAACCGCTCTGATGGCTGGTGTCATCTTCCTCGAGCCTGATATGGGGACCGCGATGATAGTCTTCTCGCTTGGGATGGCGGCACTCTATGTCGGTGATGTTCGAGGTCGAGCATTGGCCGTCGTGACCGGTGGCTCCATACTCGCTGGAATCATAGGCGCGTTCTCCAGCAACTATCGTCGATTGCGGTTGCTCTCGTTTCTAAACCCATGGAAATATCGAATGAGCTACTCCTATCAGGAGGTTCAGGCGTTGAACTCCTTCGCCTCGGGTCACTTTCTTGGGACCGGACTAGGCACAGGTTTGGCGAACTGGGGGTACGTGCCCAATGCTCAGACCGATTTCATCTTTGCTGTGGTGGGACAGGATTTTGGGCTTCTTGGTTCGGTCGTGGTCCTTTTACTGCTTGTATCCTTGGCGATCGCTGTTTTCCGAGTTTCTGAACAGCTGACTCAACCTAGCGAACGTGCTCTGACGTTCTTGATAGCGGTGTGGCTGCTGGTTCAGATGACGCTCAACATAGGGGCGGTGATCGGGCTGTTGCCGGTCACGGGCGTCCCGTTGCCCTTGATCTCCGCCGGGGGCTCTTCGACCGTGGTTACCTTGGCTGCACTCGGGTTGGTGAGTGGGATCCTCCGAAGAAGGAGGTTGACATGAGCCGCGTTGTTTGGGTTGTGGCTGGCGGCACCGCTGGTCACATACATGCCGGTCTGTCGGTGATAGAGGCTTTCGATGACGACGTGCATCCAATACTCATTACCACCGACCGCGAGGTCGACTATGAGGTGACTGAGGGCCTGAACCTGGAGGTCATCCGGGTGCGTGGCGCTGGGTTGCCGCACGGCGCGCGCGGTATCTTTGCAGCCGTAGTGACGAATGTAGTGGCTATCTCGCACAATTTGGCCCAGTTGCGATCGTTGGCACGACCGGATCTAGTGATTAGCTTTGGTGGTTTCCATACTCCGCTGGTGTCGTTGTTAGCACGAGTGCGCGGTGCACGTTCTTATCTACTTGAACAGAACGCCGCCCTGACCCGTTCGAATCGCCTAGTTGGTCTATGGTCATCACGGATTTTCCTGGCATGGCCGGTCTCACTGCCTAAGTCGTGGTTGAGACGAGCGGCTGTTGTTGGAAATCCTCCAAGACGAGAGTTGCTCAAACTAACCGACCGACAGGCGGTGCGCGCATCTTTGGGGTTTGACGCCGATGATATCCTTGTCGTGGTGACCTCGGGTTCACTGGGGGCGCGCAGCGTCAATGTTGCTACCTTGGAGGCTGCTGAGCTCCTGGCATCCGACGATCACGTTAGGATAGTCCACAGCATGGGTTCAAAAAATGCGCTCGGTGAGCCACGGTCGCAGACAGGGACGGGTATGGCGAACAAGCATTACCACTCACTCGGTTACGACTCCGGACTCTATCGATATCTGATGGCGGCCGATCTCGTCGTCGCTCGGGCAGGGGCGAGCACGCTCACAGAGATCGCCCTTTTTGGCGTGCCATCGATCTTGATACCGTTGCCACTTTCGCCTAATGATCACCAAAACCGCAATGCTGATATCTTTGTACGTGCTGGCGCATCTGTCGTCATTGACGATGACAACTTGACGGGCCAGGTGCTTGCGACAGCCCTCGGTGAGCTCATAGCAGACGAGACGCGTCGAGTTCGTATGGGGTTGGCGGCCAAGCGGCTGGCCCACCCTGATGCAGCGAGACTGATCTGGGAAGAGATGGTACAAGTATGAGTTTGCTCGAGCACGTCGACCAGGTGCATGTCGTTGGAATCGGTGGTGCTGGCATGAGTGCGCTCGCCTCATTACTGCTAGAGGCTGGCTATCGGGTTACCGGCTCTGACTTGAAGGAGTCGGCAGTAATGGAGCGTCTTCGCCTCCTCGGTGCCGATGTGTTCCTAGGCCATGATGGGGCCCATATCCAAGGGGCTCAGCTGGTCGCTTACTCAAGCGCGATAGCTCCGACCAACGTAGAGCTCGTCGCTAGTCGTTCCCGTGGCGTTCCCACTGTGTCGAGAGCGGAGCTTTTGGTGGCGCTTACCGATGGGCGTGAGGTCATCGCTATCTCTGGGACTCATGGGAAGACCACGACCACGTCGATGATCGGTCTTTCACTCGCTCAAGCCGGCTACAACCCAAGTTACGTCATAGGTGCTGAGTTGAATGAGGCTGGAGCGTCAGGTCACTACGGGGCGTCTGAGCTCATGGTGGTTGAGGCCGACGAGAGCGATGGCACCTTGGATATGGGCCCCATCATGGCCCAGGAACACATCG
>DAHZQE010000079.1:0-2506 GCA_027409005.1 Ferrimicrobium sp.
CTCGCTAGCGAGCCTACCTTGTAGGGTAGACGCGCGCATCTCGGCGCTAATCGGGGAGATTAGCCTAAATGAGTATGTAGCAGCAGCATCCGAGCCGGTACTCGTGCGTACCGCTGAAGGTCCGAAACTGATCTCGGATCCTCTGGGTGCACGATGAGCTGGGCGTTGTTATTTCCCGGCCAGGGATCACAAAGACCAGGCATGATCTCAACCATCGCTCAAAATCCAGCTAGCATCAGGGTGCTCGACAGCGCCCGAAGTCTGATCGGCGGCGAGAACCTTGACTGGCTTGACACCTCAGGTGGGCTTGCCACAACATCGGGAACGCAGCTATCGCTCTTCATAGCTGGAGTTGCATCGGTGGCCTCTCTCACCAGCTCGCTCATGCCCAACTATGTTGCGGGACATTCGGTCGGGGCTTTGGCTGCAGCCGTAACTTGCGGTGCAATCAGCTTCGAAGAGGGTCTCGATCTGGTAAAAGTTCGCGGCCGTGTCATGGAACAGCTCCACCCGAGCGGGTATGGAATGGCCGCAGTACTTAGGCGAACCGAACGCGAAGTCCGTCACATGGTTGCGGCGGTCAACAGAGCCGATGATCCCCTCTTTGTTGCGATCGTAAACGCCGACAACCAGGTCGTGGTGGCAGGTAGCGAAGCCGCGCTCGGCAGACTAGCCGAAGTGGCCGGAGGCAGCGTGACTCGTTTAAACATCAAAACCCCATCACACTGCCCTCATTTGACGGCAGTAACCGACATGCTATCTACCAAGCTCGCAGCAATCCCTACTCGTGAACTTCGATGTTCGTACGTGCTCAACAGTCGACCGCGCACAACAATCGATGCTAGAGCAGTCCTTGACGACCTTGCACTCAGCCCGTCTGTGGAGCTTCGATGGCTCGACATGCTGACCCTGCTCAGCGAGCTAGGAGTAGAGCTCTTTGTCGAGGCCCAACCGGGCGATGTTCTAACCAGGATAGTGCGTCAAGTTCTGCCACACACTCGCGCCGTCGCCATTAAAGATGTGACTCCCCTCGAACTGGAGATGCTGATCGAGCTAGCCGCTGATGGCCGCCCATCGCTTCGCCCTCCAACTGAGGAGTACTGGTGAGAGAGCGCAAGAACGTAGTTGCCACTAAGTATGGGTTAGTAGAAGGAACCACTGAAGGGCCAAATCGCCTTTGGCGCGGCATCCGCTATGCCGCTCCCCCAACGGGTGGCTTGCGATACCGCCCACCTCAATCGCCTGAGCCTTGGTCCGGCGTGCGCCTCGTCGACCACCCTGGCCACATCGCTTGGCAAGGCAGGAGCATAGACCCTTCCGCCGGTGCGCCAGCTTCAGAAGACTTTGACGAAGATTGCCTGTTCATCAACGTGAGTTCTCCGGCAGGACCCTCACCAGATCCTCAGGGATACCCGGTCATGGTGTGGATTCACGGCGGTGGCTACACCCAGGGGTCAGGCAGAGAAACTCCGGTAGGCGATGGCGAGGCATTCGTCTCTCGAGGCATGGTCGTAGTAAGTTTCAACTATCGCCTCGGTTCGCTCGGCTTTCTAGACCTCTCCGAATTTCTTGGCGATAGCGAGCGCGACTCAGGTGCCGTTGGACTGCTAGACCAGATTTTCGCGCTGCAGTGGGTGCGAGACAACATCATCGGGTTTGGCGGCGACCCTAATCGCATAACGATCTATGGGGTGTCGGCTGGTGCCAAAAGTGTCGCCAATCTTCTTGCCTCCCCACTCAGCTCCGGTCTTGCACAACAAGCGATCTCCGGTAGTGGCGGGGCGGACCATGTGGCCACTCGGCCCCAAGCAGCGCGCTTGAGTCGGCGCTACCTGCGCGAACTTGGGCTTACCGAAGCGAACGCTCACAAGCTACGCGCAATCCCGGCCGATGACCTGATCGCCGCACAGGAGGAGATCGCGAGTGGAGCACGTGCCATTTGGGTATGGCGTCCAACCCTTGGCAGCTCAGCTCTGCCGATCGCACCTCTAAATGCGATTGCAGCTGGGTCGGCGGCAGGTGTAAAAGTAGTAGCCGGAAGCAACGGTAACGAAGGTGTCACCTACAGTCTGCTCGATTCGAGCGCCGGAGAGCAGGCTGAAGGCGTGCTAACCAACCTCTTCGGATCTGATCGAGCCCATATCATTATCGATGCTTATCGCGTTGCCCGTCCCGACCTCAACCATGATGACATTGGGATAGCTATCCTTGGTGACGAAAGATATGGGATACCGACACGACGCTTAGCCATCGCTCAATCCATGAATGCACCCGTCTGGCGCTATCGCTACGATGGGTGTCCTCCCGGTCTACCACCCCAGCTAGCCGGTGGACATGGGCTCGACATGTTTGCAATCTGGAACGCCCACGACTTCGCGACCCTAATCGCATAACGATCTATGGGGTGTCGGCTGGTGCCAAAAGTGTCGCCAATCTTCTTGCCTCCCCACTCAGCTCCGAGATATTAGGTCCCAAAAAGCGACCGACGTTAAACCACTCGACGCCC
>DAHZQE010000091.1:0-3061 GCA_027409005.1 Ferrimicrobium sp.
GCTCGACCAACGGTACAAAGACCTCCCACCAGTACAGCCAGGGATCGTATTCCCGGCGACCTTTCCGAGCTGCTCGAAAGTATCTTGTAAGGCAGGGTGATTGCCGACTTTTCATGGTGGCCCAGTTGTATGGCAGGGGCGAGTTCGCAACTGGATATATACCCTATCCGCACACTGAGCTGCTCGAGCTACGGGTCGAAGGTGGAGAGTCGAGTCGCGGAAAGTGTCATGCGCTTCCAGAACGCGACTCAAGGAGCAACGTCGCTGGAGCAAGCCAAGGTGAGGCAGGCCAGATCGGCGACGCAAAGCAAACGCCCGGCACGTCCCGTAGCACATGACACGTTGGCACGGCGTTTCCCAGAGAAGTTCGAGAGCTTATGGACTTGGATCCGCACAACAGAATAGGCATTGCGGAAGAGTCACGTTCGACAAGGACCCGGAAGCACGCCACAATCACAGCGCCTGCCAAGTTGAGGCATGAAGCCGAGAAGGCCGCCAGCTGCAGTACGACAAAGATTCGACGGATGTGATCTATGGTCCACATCAGTCCGACTAGTGTCAGCAGTGACTTGTCGATCCCGTCGAACATCGTCGAGGCAAGAGGAGCCTCTGACGGCGGTTCCGCGGTCGAAGCTGAGCGCACCAGCATGGATGAGCGACCCGAGACTTCCGATCAGGCATCCAGGGTGGAGGTGGCAAGTGCCTGCCGTGCAAGTTTGATCGTTAAGCGGAAGTAGCGAGTTGGTGTTGGGAGCCGCAAGGAAGTCTGCGTGCGGATGTGCTGGGCATTGTTAGCAAGAGCGTTTGGCCGTTCGTTATCTGTGCTGCGGGCGTACAGCTGTTGATCGTCCGACATCCGCATCAATCACTACTTTTTCTGACAGATTTCTCGTTAGCTTTGCCATTATCCCGTGGCCTCGGCTTCGCTAAAGCCGAGTCTCCCTCGCTATATCACCACGGAACATATAGTAATTCGCATTAGCGCCGCTGAGCCTCGCCATGGCACCGATACCTGCCCGCGTCAGGTTCCGGCACTGCTCGAACGACATGGGAGTGTCCACTCCGTACTCCGACATCGAATTCGCAGTCCACAACTCCTTCGGTCTGCCATAGCACGAGAAGACCGGCAATAGCTGGAGCCTCCTCGTCGGATATCTGGCTCGCAAATGGAAAGTACCGTACAAAGCCATCAAAGATGTCGCATAGCATGCAGAAGGCGAGGCGTGCTCACTCATGCGGGCCTTCGCGGGCGACATCAGCGTTGCAGATGGAGCTGCGATCCTATTGCACGTCAGCGTCCACAGAGAGGCGCATATATCGCTCAAAGCTTGCTGTGTGCACAGAGGGAGGAAGGTTTTCCTGGCCCCCGAGCCGTGGAATTAAGTCTCCATCCTCCCAGTCGAGCTGGGGGACAAGATTGAAGCAACGAACCTGAGCGTGCGCATCCGAGGCTTCACCCTCGCAGACACCGTCGAAGTAGCGTAGATCCAGTACCACGAGCCCAGCGAAGGATGCGAGAAAGCACGCCCACTTGTTGGGAAGATGCGACGACGGAGCTGGAACCAACCACTACACCTCCACGTCCGGTTCCACGAACTGCCGCAAGTTGCAGATCCACTGCTGAGATTCATCCCATCATCTGACTGGGCAAACATACAGACCATGATACAGCTCGACCAACGGTACAAAGACCTCCCATCGCACGAAGTCGCCGCAGATCTCTCGGATATGATGGCGGTAAATGGGCGCATGCAGGGAGAAATCGGAGCATGGCGTCGAAGATCTCTTGCCATGCCGCTAGATGCGCAACTCATGCGGATGGCACAGGCAGAGTTTGCAGGGACGCACAGGGTGGAGCAGCACGAGTCTGGACACGGGCCGGCTGCCAGGAGGTGGAATCGTTGGAGTAGGGGTGACGCAGCGAGACGTGTTATTTCAGCGGCGGTGCAGAGCAGAGACCAGCGTCTGCTGCAGATGGTGCGGGTCAGTTGGAAGACGGTAGATGGTTGTGATGGTTATCTAGTCGAGGATTTTCAAGGGGATGAGACCGAGTGGTATGTGCAAGTGAGTGTTGTGTGTTTCAAAAAGCTCGACGAGCATGCTCGTTAGGTCGCCGTCACTACGGAGCCGACAGGTACTTGATGTTGAGCGCCACCTGAATCTCGATATGCGTGTGATGGACGTCAGTCAATGCGATGAGCTGGACGTGAAGGAGAGCGAGCCAGTGCAGCCAAGGCAGGAACGCGGGTATCTCCGCTGATAGCGCGAGTCAAGAAGTGGGCTGGGGTCGGTGAGTGCGGGATGGGTCAACAGTGACGGCGCAGGCGAGCTTTTTTCGAAGTTTCGAGAGCAAACACGAACAACACACCCCCATCCCGCAGCCTTGTCCTCCCCTCTTCTGCAACGTCAACGCGACGCGCCCTTGGCTGAAATTTTGACACTCTTATACGACCCTCTTTGCACCCATACCATTCACCACCAAGTAAGCAATAGGAAACACAACAAATCCAGAGGCCAATTCTGCCAGCCAGCCGCAAGATGAGTGTTGTCGGCCTCGACTTTGGCACGCAGAATGCTGTCATTGCGGTCGCCCGGAATAAGGGCGTTGGTAAGTGGCGAACAAGCAGCGGATAGGAACAGCGTAGACTGACCGACTTATCCAGACGTAATCACCAATGAAGTTTCCAACCGAGCCACACCGTCTCTGGTGGGCTTTGGCCCCAAGAGTCGGTACCTGGGCGAGGCAGCCAAGACGCAAGAGATCAGCAACATGAAGAACACCGTCGGCTCTCTGACCCGTCTCGCCGGCCGATCGATTAATGACCCCGACGTCAAAATCGAGCAGGAATTCGTCTCGGCGCCGTTGGTGGATGTCAACGGGCAGGTCGGCGCTGAGGTGACGTACCTCGGCAAAAAGGAGAAATTCACAGCGACTCAGATGTGCGGCATGTTCTTGACGAAGATCCGGCAGATTGCGAGCGCGGAGCTGCGGTTGCCGGTGAACGATATGGTGGTGTCTGTCCCGGCCTGGTATACCGATGCGCAGAGGAGGGCTATCCTG
>DAHZQE010000095.1:0-9676 GCA_027409005.1 Ferrimicrobium sp.
GTGAAGGGCAAGCTGAAGATCAGTCTAAACCATTACACCATTCATGGGGTGGAGCAGTCGGGAAATCGGATGCGCCTCCACGTCGTCTTCGTACCTTCTTTGAGAGACATTGTGCTTGCTACTCCTGCTGCTGTGGACGCCGAGGCCGTGGATCTTAAAGAGACCGGCACGGTGGGGAAGGGCTCGGCGCCAGAGAAGAAGAAGGCCAACGGTAAGTCCTCATCACGCGCTATGGACACCGGCTGCTGGGCATTACTAGGAGCAGTGTGTGCTGATACGGCGGCAGTAACACTGAACCTCTCGGACAAGGACTTTGCACAGCTATACTCGGGCAAGGCGAATGCGCAGAACTTGTTCATGAAGGGCAAGCTGAAGATCAAGGGTGATGTGATGAAGGCGACGAAATTGGACCCGATCTTGAAGAAGGCGCAGAGCAAGGCGAAATTGTAGACGTAGACCTTCGGCATATTACGACATCATGTATAGCCACGATGCTTCCCAGACCGTGACCTCGGGTCGCAGCCTCCGAATGCCCAGACGCGCCCGAAGCGGGGTGGACGTCCGTGTGCGAGAACAAAGGAGAAGAGGCACCAGCTGTGTTAGACGACGTTCAAAGACGACAGGCGAGCGTTTTGACGGTGGCAGCATACATTGTTCGAACTACATAGTGACAGCATCGCGGCAATGCCGTCTTAACTGACCGCTGTGTCTGAGGTAACCGCTGGGCTAGACGAGCTCCATCCACAATCCATGAGCACCGCACCCTTCTTGACACACCTCCAGCACCATCTCGTCCTCTTTCACGCATCGCATGCCCTCCCACAGAAGGGAAGTGCGAAGTCCTTGCGAAAATTATTCGACCCCGCCGCCGCGGGACGGCCTCCGCAAGCAGACCAGCTGAAAGCAGGAGGGGCCGCGACGGCATCGAATGGCTTCAGCCTCAACAGAACAGGGTTCGATCCCTCAAATAGAGCGATATCCGATAATCGCCTCTGCTACACCGGCATCTCATTCCACCTCGCGAGCCTCACAGCTCCGAAAACTGAGCCCTCACTTCCTGACTACAATCCCATGCCTCCTGGTCGGAGCCGCGAACTTCTCCTCCTCAGACTCAGACGAACACTCCGAGCCATCAGAGTACCCACAGCGCAGCCCACCGCAATCCAGTCTGACGCGCGCGCCGGCACGAGTGATACCGTAGCGCTCGCACGTGCAGCACGAGCTGGTCGAGCTGACGGACGAAGGCGAAGAGCTGTTGGCGCTGCGCGAGGAGCTGAGGGACGGGACATCCGACTCTGCGTCAGAGCCGGAGTCCTCCTCGCTGGATTCTTTTCCGGAGGACAGGTCGGCTTTGGTGAAGCGGCGGGAGAGGGCTTCCATTTCGTTGGTGCGCCATTTCTCGCTGCGGATCTGGCTGGTTTCCGTCGGACGGGTTGGGTGCGGGGATTTGATTTGCGAGGGGCTCAAGCTGCGGCCTTTCGGGACAGTCGCAGTGCTCACACGACGCTCGTGGCGGGCGGCCTTGGCCGCGGCGCGGGTAGAAGCCTGTTCCAGAGTACCGGCGGAGCCCTTGGTGTAGGGGATATCAAGGACGTTCAGCTTGCGGGCAGTCGTGGGCTCAGTGACAGCCTCCCGCGCAGGATCATGGGAGACGTGATAGCCATCGATGATGTAGTAATACCAGTATCGCTGGCCTTGCTTGAGGGTCGCGCCCTGGAAGCGGAAAGTACCCTTCCACCCGCCAGTCTTGGTCGCGTCCTTGGAAAGCGGGAGCTGGCCGGCGTAGTTGTCCCAGGAACCGAGCAGGTGGACGGTCTTGCAGTTGGCGGAGGTGCGGAGGGTGAAGTTGAGTTGAATAGCTGCCATTTTGGTTTGGGAGATGTCGGGTCAACCGTTGATAGTTGAAATTTCCGTTGAAGTTGATATAGTCGCGAGAAATCGACTATTCGTTGGCGCTTTGAGCAGAGCAAGAAGAACTGATTATTGGCGCTTCACGTCGACCGGCGACGAGGAAATGCTGGTTTTAGAGTATGATTTTGTTGGCTCTGTATGGTCGGATTTGCGGTGATGGCTGTGATATTAGAGTGGTAGCAGTAGTAGTAATAAGCTAGACTAAAGAAGGCACCAGGCCTGTAACAACAAGTGATAAAACAGGGAGACGTAAAGATCCAAAGACCCAGCTCTCAAAGATTTGATGCTCGCTGGAGGGAAGAAGAGAGGAGAGGAAGGCCGAAGGATGCCTTGACCATCTTTATTGTCTCTGTATACTCCTCGATCCGGAATCTGGGCTGGGGATGGTCCTGTGCCACGATGAAAGCATGCGGTGCATGTCACTATTGGCAAGGTGCATGGCCGGGTGTGATGGCGGAGCTGGGAAGAGGAGGAGGTGTTGAGGAGGTGAGGGTGCGAAGGCCAATGGGTGTCGTCTGGTAAGCGCTGCGAGCAAGGCCTGTGCGCGGGCTGCAGGAGCGAATCATGGGCCACGAAGCCCCAGCGCCAATCACTCCACTAAGGGAGCGTGCCGGCCCTGCCTGGACGGGGCCCGGGTGAGGATGTGTGTGGTGCATGGGATCCTTCGGTACCTTGCTCAGAAAAGGATGGGCTTTGATCGTGATGTTGTTCTGCTGACGATGGATCGTCATGCTCGTGCTTGTGATATACTGTATGCATCCCGCTGTCCGCAGCTCAAAGGGCGGTTAAGCGCATATGCCACGGATTCAGCCCTCTGATCAGCCGATATCGATGGCGAGAGACGTTGACTGACCGGGCAAGTGGTGGAAGTGATGGGAAGCACGATACCCCACCGTGCGCGAAGGACGCATGGCTCAAGTGGCTGAAGGGCGTGCTGGGATCAAGCCACGTCCGGCTGTGAGAGAGGGCCATGTTGACGAGCAATCAGCGATCCAGCCGCACAAGTCCTCTGCCTCCCGACCATGAGCGCCATGCTACTCGGAACTAAAGTTGAAATGGTGCGACCGCGACAATTAATCTCAGTGAGAAGAAATTCATCATAGTATACAAGTCGGCCGGGACTGCGCAAGGGAAGCCTACGTAAAGGAAGCCTACGCATCACCACTCATCAACAAAGCCTCCAACTCCTCTGGATTAAGTGTACTCTTCCTCCTCTTCGGCCTACCCCTAATCTTCGTCTTCTTCGCCATCGGGCTCGCGACCAATTTGCCGAGCGTATCGTCTTGCTCCTCGTCCCCTGCTGTGTCTATACCCAGCAAGACGCCCGTCTCTCGTCTTCTCGTCCCTTTCGATGATGATCTTGCAGCTGACGGTCGAGGATCCGGATCAGCGCGCTCTCGCGCAGCCGCCGCAGCTTCCTCCGCCTCGGCCTGCGCGGCATGCAGTTTCTCTTCCACGGTCATGACAGGCTCGCTAGGCTCGTCGTCGGCTGGTGGGCCATCGCTGTCGTTGTCGCTGAAGTCAAGTTCTGCATGGCAATGCGGCGACGGTGGCGCTGCTTTGGAGCTTGCAGGTCGTAGGTCGAAGAACTCTGGCGGATCCAGCACGTCTCGTTTGCGCTTCGGACTGTTGCCAGCGGACTGTATCGACCGTCGCGAGCGCTCTAGTATGACGCTTGGGTCCTCGTTCTCTTCCTCGATACCCGGAAGCCTGATCTCGCTCAAGCTGTTGTCGTCCACAAAGCTCTGCTCAGGCTCTCCGGGTAGCTGAACGTTTTCTTTCCGAACCGGCGAGACCAGGCCCATGCCTTTCCGCAAATCCTCAATGTTGATCGTGTCACCCGTATCCATGCGTCGCCTCCAGCCCTCCATCATGACCAAGACGTCCTTCCACCGATGCTCCATCCTGTCCCAACCCTCCCGCAACCGCGCGATCTCCTCCTCGCGCACCTCAACTTCCTCCACGGTAACGAAATTCGGATTACTCAAGATCCCCTTCAGATGCGCCAGCGTCGCCGCGATGTCCGCCGCAAGCGACTCATACGAAGTCGGCAGCGCACTCACTATTCCCTTATCAGCCTCGCTCCCCATGCTGCCCACCGCACTATCCACCTGCGTCCCCGCCTCCAGACCAAGCAGCTCCTTCATCGTACCTAAGGCTCCTCGCACAAGCGAGATGAGACCATCATTCTCATCGCTCAAACTCTGGCTAAGCTGCGTCAAGAACTCCGTCGTCTCCTGCTGAAGACTATACGCCGGATCCTCCAACTCCTTCCCACTAGCCGCGAGCCGACTCTTCGGCCTCGCGCCGCCGGTGATGGTCATACTGGGCGCAGAAGCAGGGGTTCTGTTTCCGCGCTGCTGGCCCTGGAGATGTGCCTTCAGTCTCGCGAGCTCGAGGTCGCGTTTCCGGACATCATTCGCGCACTGGCTTTTCACTTGCGCTAAGCTGGTCTTTAGCTTCGTCGCTTGATCCTGCAGAGCCTTCATGGCTTTCTCCACCTTCTTGCTCTCCTCCTTTGCTGCTCGCTCGGCCGTCCGCGCCTGCACGACATCACGCGCAGAGACTTCGCATTTCCCCTTCAGCTTCTCGATCTCGGCCGTCTTGCGCGCGTCGTCTGCGCGTAGATTCCGGAGCGTGACCGCGACATGTTCCCGCTGCTCGCGATCTCTGTCCTCGCGTAGGATCAGGTCATGGACAAGATTGATGATTTGCGCGCGGCTCTCCTTCGACGGCTTGACGAAGTCGACTGGCTCGCCATTGCGCAGGAGGCCGCGGGCCAGAAGAAGATTGTTGAGGTATGTCGCTGCTGTCCGCAGGCTTTCGTGATCCATAGCCGCTATGTCGAGGCACGGTTATAGCATGTACAGCGAATTCTGTCCGCGTATAGGACCGTTTCCAGGCTCGTGTTTTGGTGTTGACAGATGACTTCCTGATATGGGTTTAGCGTCGGAGGTCCGCTTTCCCGATCCGCGACCCTCGACCCTCGACCCCACTCTCTGCCCCTCGTCTCGCTCTCAGCTCGACGCCGAAGGACGTTCCTGCATCGCTCGCGGCTGCAGCCAGTAAACTCTCATCACGAGAGTGACGAGAGCAACCTGGCGGGGTCCACGAGGCCATGGGAGATTGCCCGCATAGAGAGCGTGGTGGAAGATGGCTACGGAAGCGATGTATCGTCAATGGTATTGGAGTACCACGCAACTCCGCCACCAAGACTCCCTCTTCCATATATACCTCGACATAAATGGCCCCACCCCATCCCGTTCGGAAGAATAGAGAACGCAGAATGGCGGTGACCGTGCCTGGGGAACCGTTGCTGTTGTCCCAAAATAAACCTGGTGATACATAAGATCTAGCCCCTCCCTCAGATATCCTACATCGCTTCCATTCCCCTACTTTCTTTTAATCGCATTGTCTCGTGAGGCATTGATTACATGAGCAAGAGACGGCAAACACTATCAGAGGATCTCGAGAAAGATCCCAAAGTCGCCAAGATGGCCACTGAGAAGTTCGCCCCGGTCAGCTGGGAAGGTGAGTCTTGACCTTGTCGCTGCTGCCTTCTCGCCCATCGCCGTGCGGAAAGGAGGAACACCATGTGGGCTATCTCTTCGAGCCATCGCGGCTGTCGTGGTCGCCAGAAGCAGCACAGCATCGTCCTCGAATCTCCCAAGCTAACGCAATCCTCTTCCCAGACGCCCAAGGCTGCATGCACGCCCTCTACACCTGGGCCCACAGCTACGACACCAAGAACTGGTCGCAACTCGCGACCTGCATCGCGCCCACCCTCCGCATCGACTACCGCAGCTTCCTCAACAAACTCTGGGAAGCCATGCCGGCAGAGGAATACCTGAAAATGGCCTCCGACCCCAAAGTCCTCGGCGACCCGCTCCTCATGACCCAGCACTTCATCGGCGGGACGACGTGGATTCAGATCTCGCCCACTGAGATTAAGGGGTACCATCAATTGCGCGTGCCGCATCAAAAGTACACCGATGAGACGAGGACGAAGGTGGCGGTCAAGGGACATGCGCATAGTTATAATGAGCATTGGTATCAGAAAGTTGATGGGGTGTGGAAGTTTGCGGGGCTGAATCCGGATATTAGGTGGGGTGAGTATGATTTTGACAAGGTCTTTGAGGAGGGAAGGAACGACATGGGCGATAGTAAGGAGGCCGCGGTCGAGAAGCAGGCGCTGGGCATTCCGCCGAGTGCTTAGCTGGTGATGGAGGGGTGCTGGGACTGTTGGATAGAAGAAGATCTGTTCTGGGAATGTGGAAGAATCAGATGCAGTCGAAACTTTGTCAGCCGCCACGCTCTATTACCACTCTTGCAGCCCCCATGCTCGCCAATCCGCAGTGCCGCTTCTCAGAGTCACCTTGAAGTCGACGAATTGCATTGTGCACGCCTGATTAGTCCTCGACGAACATCACGTTCTCCTTCTCCTCTTCGTCAGCGGCCTTACTACTGACCTTGTAAGTAAGCTTCTCCTTCTTCTCCGGACTACCGCTATCATTGAGCGTCAGCCCACGAAGTGCAGAGCGAGTGCGTTTCTTAGCAGAGCTCTCTAGACCGATAGGCGATGTCACGCCGTCAGGGACCATCTTCGCAGGAGCTGGTGAGTCCATGACTGTCGAGAGGAAGTCGCGTGCTGCACCGAATTGTGTGAGCGAGACTAGTAACTACGGGTGAGTCGGGGCGAGGTTACGTTTCGTCGGAGAGGACGTCAGCCCTTCCTTCTTACCGCGAACAGCAGGAGATGGAATCTTGTGGACCAGATGGCCCTCAGCATCCTCTGAAAGACACGACGGGTAAGAGTTGCATCCCGCATGCATGCTAATGTCCGAGTAATTCTGTCCACGGCGGTCGATGACGGGCGTGTGCGTACTGCTCGAAGTTCGACGATGTGGAACCGGTGGTGGCGGCATGATCTAAAGCACGGTCAGCCGTCATCTACACAGCCAGTTCTTGGGTCACGCACGGCGGCAGCACTCTGCGTTTTCATTGCGTTGATGATGGTCTGGATTTGATCGCTCGGCAGGCGCACATGCTGCTGCTGGCCGAACAGGCCCGGTGGGGCAAGGTGGTTCGAGAACGACCCGCCGAGGTCGAATGGGTACGCAGTAGGTGGCACGAGTGAGTAAGCAGAAGTGCTTCTGGTACTGCCACCCACCTCATCGCCATGTGGCAGTAGCGCGCCGAGGCTGGAAACGCGAGCATCGGGCGGCTGCAGCGGGTTGCTGACGACGGGCAGATTTGGATGGGGCCAGGCGATACCGCTGCGTTCCAGAACGTCGAGGGGAGTGTGCTGGAAAGCGAATATGACGTGGTCGACCAGCTTGACGAACTTTGGCTTCTTGTTTTGAACGTCGATTTGATAGCCAGCGGAGAGCTGGATCTTGATGCGGCCGACGTCGTCCGTAGCATTCCAGTGGCTCTGGGTCATGAGGGACTTGTTGAAGCGTGGGAAGACCAACGGGAGAGCTTTGCCGTCAGCGTCGACGGCGTTTGAGAGGTCTACAGACGGATCAGCATCAAAATTCACAGTCGAGTGAGAATGAGCAAGGCTTACCCAACTGCTTCGGCCAGCTAACATCCTCCTCGTACATCTCACTCGCTACCGTTGCCCCATCGATCACCACCTTGACACGCCAGATATACTTAGTGCCAGGAACGTATCCGGCATTGTCAGCGCTCAAGATCGCGTTCGTCGTCGCCCAGCTGTGGATGGAGATCTGGAAGGGCTCGTTGGCCGGCAAAGATGGAGTGAAGCATGTCAGCAGCGGAGTCGTGTTCAGTGTGCGAGGATCTTGTTGAGCGTAGCAGACTGTCTTGAACTCGCGCTGTGGGACGTGGTTGCCGGATGGGAAGAGAAGGACGTCCCAGTCGCAGAAGCGCATTTTGTCTGGTTTCGTGGTGGTGACAGTGAGATGTCAGGGGCAGTCAGAAGGAGGCGAGGAAGGTCTGAATCGACTGTCAGTCAAGGAAACGTGATCAGGTGAAGTTGCGGCAGGCGCAGTCATGCAAGACTCAAGGCAACTGCAGGTCTGGGCCGAGCGCTCCTTCCTTCCGTACGCGGCAGGTGCGCCTGCAGACTTTGACGAGCATCAGCTGACGTGGATGGGCGGTGCCCCTACCTTGAGAATGTTGTACACTAAAATCATACAGTCTTCCTTCACTCAATGCCCAACCCCACCAGCGACCCAAGCGTTCCAATTCGGATCTCCAGGCTGTGGGAAGAATCCACCATCAGGCTGCTGTTCTGGTATTGGCACCAGCGGAGCCTGCTGAGCGGGCGCCTCTCCGTGCGCTTCCTGCTCCCTCCGTCGTCTTTCAGCAGCCGCTCTCTGCTCCCGCTGCCTGTACCACACCAGCCATCCCAGCACCGCAAGTAGCCCACCGATCAGCACCGTCTCGAGGATGACGTCGTCGATCAGCTCGTCATCAGCACCCCAGTACTCATCTCCTCCAGGCATCGCGTCATGCTCCTCCATGCCCCAATCGTCAGCTTCCCACTCCGCTGCATACATCTGCGCATCTGCCTCCAAGAAATCCGAGATCCACTCAGACAACGTCCTACGCTTGCGATCAGTCTCATCAGAGCCCATAGACTTGACACCGCCATGAGTGACATCGTTCCACCAGCTCCGCCACCGTAGCTTGAGAAGACTCATCTTGACTGGCAAGTAAGCCTCCTTATTCGTCTCAAGCGCCTGGTCGTAAAAGCGCTTTGCTAGATGAAAGTCTTGCTCTGCGCCGACGCCGTTCTCATGCATCCAGCCCAGATCCCACATCGCT
Source organism: Ferrimicrobium sp. (assembly GCA_027409005.1). Classification (GTDB taxonomy): domain Bacteria; phylum Actinomycetota; class Acidimicrobiia; order Acidimicrobiales; family Acidimicrobiaceae; genus Ferrimicrobium. The sequence goes on from DAHZQE010000095.1 coordinate 8,707, forward strand.
TGCGCAGACTGCTGAGTCTCGGCCGCTGCGGCGTAGCAGGAGAAGGCATTCTCCGGAGAAGGATGGTCGATGCCGAGGCCGGAGAGGTAATAGTCGCCCATTTTGACTAGGCTGTCGATGTTCTGCTGGCGAGCGGAGCGGGTGTAGTAGATTAACGCCAGAGCGGCGTCATTCATAGTGTTCTCGGCGAGTGTTGCGACGGTCTTCGCAGATGACAGAAGATAGGTTATGGGGTCCCACTTGGGCTTCGTGTGGTCCAGAATCCAAGCCACATTCGCCTGTGCGTTCTCGGAGCCTTGCTCTGCCGCCATCATGTACGGAACCAAAGCCTTTTGCACATCACCTTCCTCGTACGCAGCATTCGCTTCGCTGACCGCAGCCCAGATCGCCTCGGCCTTCTCGGCCACGATCTTGTAATACGCAGCCGCGACATTGCAGGATCGCTCGCGACCGACACCCTGGTTGTTCAGCTCGGCCAGGTAGTAGAACGCCTCGATGTGGTGATTGCGCGCAGCTAGCTCGAAGTACTTTGCGGCTGTCTGTACGTCGCCTTGATCCAGGAACAGCTTCCCGAGATTTGTCTGCGCGACTGACAAGTCCTGGTCGGCAGCTGCGGAGAAGTACTCGGCTGCTTTCGTGGTGTCTTGCCCAACACCAAGGCCGTCAAGGTGCATCAGACCGAGGGAATACTGGCAAAGCCCGTCACCGTTTGCGACACCACGAGTGAACCAGATCTTCGCCTTGGAGAAAGACTGCTCCATGCCTTCTCCGCGTAGGAACATGCGTCCCAGATAGCCGGCAGCCTTGGCAGACAGCTTCTCGGTGGATGAGGGCACATCGCGGCGAGTCTTGCCAGACTCGGACCAGTACTCTCGTGCCACTTGCATGAAGTACTGCTTCGCGAGCCGAAAGTCCCTCTTCATGCCCCTAGCTCCATCGTAATGCAATCTTGCTAGACCAAAAGTCGCTT
>DAHZQE010000106.1:0-2541 GCA_027409005.1 Ferrimicrobium sp.
GTGAAGGAGTTCAGCATCGCCATCGCTGATACTGACCCCTGCGATAGTCTGGACAGCGCGCTTTAGAGGTCGCTTCAACAATCGCGAACCACTAAGCAGCTCATAGAAGGAACGATGCTCGAGATCAACAATAGAGAGGCCCTTGCCCAGATACGACGGCACCCATACCGTAATCTTTGCGAACGGCGCTCCATCAGCTAGATTTACCCGGGTAACTTCGAGCAACTCACCACCGCCAAGCACCTCTTCAAGTCTCCCGGTCGCCGTAATGATCCGCGACGCGACAATCTGCCTCCGCGGCACAACACCGATCTCCTCAAGTTGATGCTCTATAGTGGAAAACTCGCCGAGCACCTGTCGAAATGGAGCACGCGTAACCACCCAACCTCTTCCCTGCTGCGACTCCACAAGTCCTTCGTTACGAAGGATCTCCAGCGCCTTCCGGATAGTAATGCGCGACACACCAAACCGAGAGCCGAGATCGGCTTCGGATGGCAAGAGGTCGCCATTTCGGAAATCGGTAGACGAAATCTCCGCCCTGATCTCCTCAGCGACACTCGAGTAGCGAGGTATACGTACATGTCTTATACTTGTATTCTACCACAACATGACCGGACCAAGTTAATCTGCCGGGCGGCTGAGGCAAGCATCAACAGAAGTGCGACACTCTTATCTCACATGATGACAAAACGGCACCAGATCTGAAGCCTGTGTACTGCTAGCCGGCAATAGTTGCTCAGCTACAGAGATCAGAAGCTACCTCTACGAATGCATAACCCTACATCTCGGCCGAATAGAGACAATCGAGTGCAATGTGCAGGGCCGCGCCAATAGTCCTCTAAAGGTGCCCCAGCCACCGCGCCCCTCCTATGTTGCTGTGCCTAATTAAAGTCGATAGACCGTGTGCGCCGCCGCCTGAGGCAGTTGTTCGTCGTTGGAGTTTGGGTCCTATCATCGGAACACGGTTGACAACTACCTCAACACCCGACTAGAGTATCGTTAATCCCATAGGGGTTGTGTGCCGAGGGGATGAGGTCATAGGGTTCCCTACTGGGAACGGTTCGGTTCCCCTCCCCTAGGGCGACCGAAGCCACCCTAGGGTTGTGTGCCGAGGGGATGAGGTCCAAAGTTCTATACTTCCACACTGGCGCGATAGCTCTGCTGCCGTGGAGAGTCTCCGCGCCTCCAGGAATCAATCGCTGCCTGCAACTCATTGATAGTGTTCATAGCATTGGCTGTCAATCCGCTGCCTCCCTGCAGCGCGCGAACTTCATTGATGGAACGCGCCACCGCGGCTGCCAGATCAGGCCTTATGCCAATCGTCTTCCCAATATCGTCAGGATTAACTTCATTGGTATCAAGCATCATCTTGAGTAGCCCAGCTGCATCGACGTCTGGCCAGGCAGCACCGCACAAGTCACGAACGAATTGGAACAGTCCATCAGCATGACTCTTCATCGCGCACTGGGCGACTACTTCATAGCCACGACCAGTAACTGCATTTGCGAGGCGATCAAGAGCATGCCCAGGATCGAATCCATAGGTCAACAGGACCGCTACATCCGTTGAACTACCGGGAAGGAGCTGACCTACAAGTTGCTGCGTTGCAGCACTCGCGTGCTGGCCGCCTACAACCATGCCGTCAACCCAAGTGGCCAAGATGAGGAGGTCGTAATCAGCAACTAGCTCAGGCGTAACTTGATCAACCGGAACAGCAACGATCTCGTTAGTGACCATGCTGAGGAGTTCGGCCAACCTCATAGCTAAAGCCCGCGTTGTACCCCCGGGGGAGTCAATACTGATAAGCACCCTAGGCGGACGCAGACGCCCAGCGGACGAAGGCGCATGTCGCGAAGATCGAGAAAGCAAGCTCTTGCCGAGCTTTCTCCCCTGTGCCATCGCCTCAACTACCGTCGAGGGACCAATGAGCGAATCGCCAACGACATAAACCCGATCACCAAGGGCAATCTGGGCACGTGAACGAGCTCGCTCACGACCTACGGAAAGATCTCCAACCGGCATTCTTCGAGATATCTCATTCTCTAACCCGTTAAAGATCCCACTAGCCACCCAATGGCGGTCCTTGATAACAGGCACCTCTTTACGTACCGGCAAAGACGGGAAGCTCGCCAACAGTTCTGGCTCGAGACGATAACCAAGGGCTGCTACTACCTCATCTACCTCCATGACCCGGAAGACTTTGTCTGTCACCTTTGGACGCTGTGCTCGCTCCTCTTGGACTGTAGCGACGAGCGTGGCTGCGATCCGCCCATTGGGCAGTGGCCTCAGACTCGCAACCGTCACCGAGAATAGCACCTCTACACCCTCGTGCTCAGCCTCACCGAGCTCGTCTGGACGCACTAGCGAGAAGCGGCGGTCCATCCAGTCAACGCATGTCGCATTCCCACCCAGTCTCCTTGTCATGCGAGCGACATCCATAGCCGTGTTACCGGCACCAACCACGAGCACATCGTGTGGGCCATTGATTGTATTTGCATCTCCAGAGCTCTGCCGAATCGCTTGGTATGCGTGTGCGAGGAA
>DAHZQE010000118.1:0-8766 GCA_027409005.1 Ferrimicrobium sp.
TGGCGGTCGAAAAACGTCGTATCATCGCTCGGCAACGCCTCGCCTTCGTTGCTCGTAACGATCAAAACTGGGGAACTCCATAGGTGTCTGCGTCACTGCACGCCCTTCACGAGTGAATCAACCAAGGAGGCAAAGCTTAACTGCACCCCGCTGGTGGTCGAGGGGTTGGAGGGAATCATCCAGCGCTCTACTCCCGCTGAGTTGACGATATAGACGAGGTCAGGATGCACTATCATGACCCCGTTCTGGGGGACCGAGATACCAACACCGTAGTTTTGCCAGACGGCGGCGAGAGATTTCAACGACGGACTCGTCAGGAAGTACCAGTTTGGCAACGATGACATTCCCTCTCGATCGGTGAAGATATGCACCGCACGCACGGAGTGAAAGACCGGATTGGATGCTACCGCTATCACATCAGTATTAGCTCGCTGGGCCGGAGTGAGCTGCTCATCAGCCGCACGCAGTTCAGAGGCGATTAGCGGACAGGTATCGGTACACACTGGATCCAGAAAGGTTATGATCAGCGTCTTGCCTCTGAACTGCGATGATGAGACCGGAGTGCCAGATTGGTCAAGCAGCCGGAATGGCGCGGCTGGACGGTCGATCTGAAATGGGGCACCCGAACTCGCCAGCGCAGCCTCAATCGAGTAGCTGGTGTTGACGGCGGCAAAACCGAGCGGCACAGCCCCCATGGCTGCGAGTATTACCACCCACACGCCAAAAAGTCGACCCGCCTGTGCTAGTGTGTTTGGCCAAATATGAACCGGTGCATCCGCGATCGCCTCGTCATACGACAATCCCATCACCATCGCGATCACCAGAACGAGCTCGGGGATCATCGAGTTAGGGTCGGTTCCAGCACCTCCCAGGAAGCCAAAATCCTGAACAAACCACCAGACCAACACCGAAAATACGACGAAGATAGGTACCGTCACCCGTAGACCGCGGCGCAGAAGAAATGAAGCCCCAACAACAAGAAGAACGACTACGGTCAGCGCATTGGCCACCACTTCTCCATGCGCTCCTAGGAGGTGTTCGAAGCCTCGGAGGCTGCTTGCAATAAACGACGGCTGAGGGACTGCAGCCATAGATTTGACCATGTCAAAGATCCGAAAACTCCAAAATCCCCGACCAGGAAGTGCCTCTTGGATCCCGAACGCAATTAGCATCACGCCGACACCGGTCAAAACCCATCGAGGTAACTTCTCGCGCTGCCACCAGCCATAGGGCGCCAACAGGATGAGGGCAGCGGCTACATAGAAGAGCACGCCTCCTGGTGATCCAAAAAGCCAGGATCCGCCATGGCCGAAGGTCTGGCCCATGGCCTCCCCAAAAACCCAGACAAATAAGCCCCAACCCGCTGCTACTAGATATCCCAAGCGTGAGAACCAGCCTTCACGGCCGAGGATGAGCCAAAGTCCAAGAGCGATCTGTAGCCAGATCACCCCTGAGGCTGCCCAGATCGGGTGGCGAAACCACGCGTTGGTACCCCATTGCATCAGTTCCACTAGCCAATGTGGCTGGCCAACCTGGCTCGGCTTAACCACCTGAGAGATCATCGAAGACGGTATCGAGCTCTGCAGCTGCAAGAGTCCGTCAAGGATCCAGAGTGCACCAAAGCCATAGCGTAAGACTGCACGCGCCCTTGGTTCTTGCACGCGGGTCACGCTACCGGCGTCATCTCCACCACGTACGGCTAGCGCCTGAGATCCACGAAAGGCGGTCCCATAGAGCAGAAAACGAGCGGCGATTAGGACTAGTGCCACTACCGCGAGGACAAGTGCCTCCAGCGCTACTCGGTGATAAAATGGAGCCGCGAGTCCAAACGAGCCAAGGCCCGCATTCCCCATCCCAGGCATCTGTTACACTCCTTCGCACACCTGCGGCATAAGCCGCCAATGACGCCAGTTTAGCGTTTGCACTCACCTAAACATGAATCTGGGGCTCTCACCAGCGGCTATCTGTATACCGAAAACCTTCATACTTCTCACAACTCAACCGGGTCAAACGAGAAACGACAGAGACGACTGTCGGTGGGCCATGTCCCCTGTGCAAGGCGTTCATGCAGTTCAAGGCTGTCGTTGGCGACAAAGAGGCAACTGGAATCAGACTCAGTGATCACCTCGATGCCATCAAACAAGGCGGCTGGTTGTGCATCCACAAGCTCACGCGCACGCACTCCGTCCACCCTGGCTATAACCTTCGACGGAGGGAGCCCTAACCGCTGGCGAGAGGCCAACTCCCTCCGATAGAGAGCACGAAGGTTCCGTGACTCAAGGCCCGTAAGCAGATGGTCGTCTGATCCGTCGGTCAAGACGAGCACCTGTTCGCTGATCGACGCTGCACGGTTGCAATAATAGAGTGCGAGAGCAAGGCCCTCGAGCGATGAGACACCATGAAAGTGCTCCACGTTGAGCAGTGCCACCACGCTCGTCTCCTCGATCCGATCGAGCAAACCGTACCCGCCTACCACGACCTGCCAATCTGGCGCGGGGTCACTATCACCACCGACCAGCTCAACCTTAGCGGTCACCGCTCCTGCCAAAAGTGCATGCACACGCGTGGCCGACAGCGCCGTCGCCGCCACCTTGCGGCTTGCACACTTCAGACAGCGCAGCGGGAAGCGCTCACTGCAGCTAGGGCAGTGCATCGCGTCGGCGACCATGCCGTGGCGTACCAGCGCGAGTCGCTCACTCAAGCCAGGATGTGAGACGTCCAGGTTCAGCGGAGCGAGCTGGACATTGCAGTTGGGGCAGCGCTGTAGGGCATGGCACGCCTGGCAGCGCAGCCAACCACGCCAGCCTGCGCTCGGCAAGATCACCGCCAAACGCCGCGAACGATCTCGGCCCAGACCACGATCCAGAATCGCCCCAACGATACCACGATTAGGATCGAGCTCCGCCAACCGAACCAGATCAAACCTTGGCCAACGCCCAGACTCCAACCCGAACGGTTCACGATAGACCCTCGCGTGTGCAGCGACGGCAAGCGGAGGCGCAGCGGTCACCACCGTCACACGTATGCCCTCTATGTTCGCACGCAGGCGAGCTACCTCGAGCCCATCCGCGCAAGGTGTCGACTGTTCGCGCATACTGGGATCAGCTGGATCGAGCACTAATAGGTAGTCGACCTCGGACAAGGGCGCAAAAGCGCCGAAACGACTACCAACCACCACCTTGACCGTTCCGTTCGCGATCTCCACCCAATCGGTCTCGGCATCACCCGCCTGCAATCCAGCCTGGGTAAGCGCCAGCAGTAAGCGTTCGCGCTGGCGTGAGGTTGGGCAGATGACGATGCCAGCGGAGTGCGGATGATCGCGCACGTAACCAGCCGCTGTCTCGACGGAGCTCACCCCCATCGAGTGCCAGATGAGATCCAGAGGGGCGAGCCTCGGTGGCCACCATGACTCCTCTTCACCATGAGCGTAACCGTCGGACGTAGCCGCATTCCGCACACGATCGCGAGCGTTCTCATTACTGACGACAACCTCATTGCCAGACTGAACGCCATCCCCATCGTGAGCAGGTCGTCCGACCGCTCGATCAACGCTCACTAGCGCGGCATCCCGAACCCGCGGACTCCGGGTCTTTCGCAAGAAGTAGACGGGAGAGCAGACGTACCAGCGAGAGGCGAGCATGGCGAGCTGGATGAGCCCTCCGTGCACAGCCCGCCTTCGACAGCGAATAACCTCCTTGAGCTCGGGTGATTCATCCTCGGTCGAGATCGAAATCACCCAGGCAGCAATGCGTCGCGTCTGCAAAGGCACGATTATCTCATCACCCAAGCGAGGAGTACCTAGGCTCTCCGGCCACCGATATCGATAAGGTCCGGGGCGTCCTACAATCTCGACGACGACGTCGACGACGACGTTAGAGGCCAAGCTCCGCCTTGAAGGGCTCCAACCGAGTCGTCTCCTCCCAGGTAAAACCGCTGGAGGATCTGCCAAAATGGCCGTAGGCCGCTGTCCTTCTGTAGATCGGCCTCCGAAGGTCTAGCGCCTCGATGATGGCCGCTGGTCGAAGATCAAAGATCGTCAGAATCGCCGCCTCGATCTTGGCAGGATCTACCACCTCGGTGCCGAAGGTGTCGACCATGATGGATACCGGGTGTGCCACGCCAATCGCATAGGCTATCTGGACCTCACACCGGCTAGCCGCGCCTGAAGCAACGACATGTTTTGCCACCCATCGAGCAGCGTAGGCTGCCGATCGATCAACCTTAGAGGGGTCCTTGCCGGAGAAGGCTCCGCCACCATGGCGAGCCGCACCTCCATAAGTATCAACGATGATCTTGCGACCAGTGAGGCCAGTGTCGGCATGGGGGCCACCGATCTCGAACCGACCGGTCGGGTTGGTCAGTACCTCTAGCCCACTTACATCGATGGTCCGAGGCAACATCGGTTCGATCACGATCGAGGTCAAATCAGGCTTAAGTAGGGTCTCTAGATCGATTCCCGCCTGATGTTGTGTAGAGATCAGCACCTTGTCGATACGAACCGGTCGATACCCTTCGTACTCCACCGTTACCTGAGTCTTGCCATCAGGACGCAGGTAAGGGAGGAGTCCGGCACGCCGCACCTCCGTCAAGCGCTGGGCTAGTCGATGGGCAACCCAGATAGGCAGTGGCATCAGATCGGGGGTCTCGTCACAGGCAAAACCAAACATCATCCCTTGATCTCCCGCCCCTAGCGAAGAGAGTGGATCTCCCTGTCCAGCCCGGGTCTCATAGGCGGTAAGGACGCCATTGGCGATATCTCGCGACTGTTCATCCAACGAGACCACGACCCCACAGGTATTGCCGTCGAAGCCGTAGGTCTCATTGTCATAGCCGATATCACAGATTGTGCGTCTCACGATCTTCGGTATATCGACATAGCCTTCGGTGGTGATCTCTCCAGCGACCACTACGAGTCCAGTGGTGAGGAGGGTCTCGCAAGCCACTCTAGAGATTGGATCCTGTGCGAGGATCTCATCGAGAATGGCGTCAGATATCTGATCCGCCATTTTGTCTGGGTGTCCCTCGGTCACCGACTCCGAGGTAAAGAGGTAAGAACGCATATTTCTCCCAACGTTTGCAGATAGGGTCTCAGTCTAGACCTCGATGAGAGCGACGATCGCCGCGAGGATACTCGCCGCTATCTCCGTCTTTGGAGCCATCTCGATCCGACGTTGGCGACCGAGCCGGTCAAGAAGATAGACCGCGTTAGTCACGGATCCAAACTCAGACCCTGGTTCTGCGACATTGTTGCCAACGATCAGGTCGACTCCCTTGTTAACGAGCTTATTGGCCACACTCTCCTCGAGCCTTTCAACCTCAGCGGCAAACCCGACGATCACCTGCGGCTGCTTACGATGTTGGACCAGCTCAACCAAGATATCCGGATTCGGAACCAACGACAGCTCGAGTCGCTCCTTGCCTGCTCGCTTGACCTTCCCAGCGAATGGCTCGGCTACCCGGAAGTCAGCGACGGCGGCGCTCATGATAAGCACATCAGAGTCTTCCTGTGCGCTCCGCATGGCGTCGAGCATCTGCTCCGCGCTCTCGACGCGCACAACCTCAACGAGATCGGCTCGAAAGGGAGGATCTACGGTGGTCACGCAACGCACAGACGCACCAGCCAGCGCCGCCACCTGAGCAAGCGCCCAACCCTGACGTCCACTCGATCGATTCCCGATGTAGCGTACCGCATCTATTGGCTCGCGGGTTCCACCAGCAGAGACGGTTATCCGCAGTCCATCTAGCGGTCCCGCTCCAGGTGTGAGCCAATAGTGAACCGCCTCCACAACCCACAACGGATCAACAAGACGCCCAATACCCACATCACCGCCGGCTAGACGGCCCTCGGCTGGTCCGACGAAGTGGACACCATCGCCGACCAACGTCATCACGTTTCGCTGAGTCGCTGGCGCCTCCCACATCGCGGAGTGCATTGCTGGTGCGACGACGACCGGACCATCAAAGGCCAGCAACAGTGTAGAGCCGAGGTCATCAGCAACCCCATGAGCCATCTTGGCTAGAAAATCAGCCGTCGCCGGCACTACCACAACCAGGTCAGCCCACTCTGCGAGTTCGGTATGCGGAGATGGAGAGTCACCAAAAAGAGACCGAAAAGGGTTGCTATGCGCTACCGAAGCTACGGCTTGGACACCAAGAAACCTTTCGGCTGCATCAGTAAGGAGCACCCGAACTTCATAGCCTCTATCGAGAAGTTCACGAATTACCTCAAGCGACTTGAAGGCAGCTACCCCACCGGTGACGAGTACGACAACTCGCCAAGACGAGGTCCTACTCTGGTTCGTCGTCGCCGTCGACCGACTCCTCGACTACTTCCTGACGAAACTCTGGAACGATCTTTCCAGCGGCTATCTCATCGAATGCAAGCGAGAGTGACTTTGCCGCGTCCGACTCCATCTGCGGTGGGATGAGGGTACCAAGTCCATCACCGAGCCTACTGCGATACTCATTAATCTGACGGGCTCTCTTGGCAGCGAGCGAGACAAGGATGAACTTCGATCCCGTCTCCTCGAGAAGAACCTCGATCGGCGGCATCAGCATCGATCTCGTACGTTCCATAGATGGCTCCTCATCGTAATAAATCCCGTCGGACCCTGAGCACGACGGCCGGGGCGCCAACGAACGGCTCACACCCTGCGCCAATTCTAGTTGATCGACGACGATTTGCATCCTCGCGTGAGGATAGCGACCGGCGGTGGTGGCTCATCGATAGCCCAACGTCTAGATCCAGCGGGCACATTTGGTCGCCAACAGGTGTCTCACCAACGCTCGGTCATCAACGACCAGCGAGTAGGGATAAAGGGTTGAGCGTATCTGGAGAGCCTTGGGGAAGAGATCTACCCTCGCCAACTACGCCGGGCGACGTGGCAAGTCAGTAGATAGCCCTTTTAAGAGCACGAACAGTTGGTGCGGCCAAACCTGGGCAGACAAGACGGCGTCAGGTTGGTGTTGACCTTTTGGCCAACCAGCCCTCTATCAGTGCTACCACCTCGGCAACACTGGTATCCAAATCGTTGTTGACTACCACGTTGTCGGCGACACTACGAGCAATATCCATCTCATCAGTTGCGATCGCGATCCGCCTTGCAATATGATCTGCGTCATCTCCTCGTTGCGCCATACGATCGCGCAACGTGTGGAGCGAAGGTGGCTCTAGGCCGATGATCAGCGCTGACGGTTCCAGTCCTCTGACGGTACGCGCCCCTTTGGCATCGATCTCCAAGAGCAGCACCCGACCATCCTCAGGAGCCGTCCGAGGGGTCCCGTAGAGGTACCCACCAAACTCCTCCCACTCGAGGAAAAATCCAGCATCGATAGCTGAGACAAAACGTTCACGACTCACAAATGTATAGGCATCAGCAGACTCCCCATCCCTACGCTCTCTCGTGGTCCATGACCGCGAGAGAGCCAGGTACGGAAGTCGCATCACAACCTCACTAGCAATCGTTCCCTTGCCGACCCCACCGGGGCCGCAGAGGACAACGGTCAGTGGCGCTCAGTCTCCTCGATAAGACGCTTGCGTTGGATAGCTCCAAGTCCTTGGACTCGACGAGTATCAGCGATACCGATCTCCTCCATAATCCTGCGAGCCTTGACCTTGCCGATCCCAGGAAGAGACTCGAGCACCGAAAGCACCTTCATCCTCCCTACGATCTCATCCTTCTCGGCTTCCGAGAGCAGCGCGGTCAGCGTTAAGCTCCCCAACTTCAGGCGTTCCTTCACCTCAGCACGGGCTCTCCTCGCCTCTGCACCCTTTGCAAGTGCGGCGGCCCTCTGTTCTGGTGTCAATTGTGGTGGCAATGGCATAAGCGCAAATTAGCAGACAACGAGGAACAACGAGACCGTTTTGACAAGAAAACCGATAAAACCCTCTGTTTATTAGCCAAGAAGACCGCTAACTAGGGACTCCGCCGCAGCCTTTGGATCAGCTGCGGCGGTGACTGTACGACCAATGACCAGATAGTCAGCGCCGGCCGCAAACGCCTCTTGCGCGGTGGCTGGCCGCCCCTGATCGTGGGTGGGAGCTCCAGACTGGCGAATACCTGGCACCACCGACACCATTGACGGGGCGACTGCCCTGATGGTAGCCAGATCGTGTGCGCTCGCCACATATCCCTGCACGCCGGCGGCAAAGGCATGTGAGATCCGTGTCTCGAGTAGACCCGACTCCACCCGTGACTCCGACGTCAGCACCGAGACCGCGAGTGCGATAGGCATCTCCTCGTCCGCCTTCCGCGAGCCCTCCATCAGACCCTGCATCCCAAGCCGTAACATCTCAACGCCACCGGCTGCGTGCAGGCTAACAAATGTCGGACCCAGCGATCCTAGAACATGGGCAGCCCGACCGACCGTGGTTGGAATGTCGTGAAGTTTTAGGTCTATGAACACCCGGAACCCTGCTTCACGGAGTGAGAATACCACAGAGGGCCCCGCCGCTGAAAATAGCTCAAGACCAACCTTGGCGGTGGCGAAATACTCGCCAAGACTCGTCGCCAACCGTAGCGCGGCTACTGCATCGTCTAGATCTAGGGCCAGAATCAAACGCTCTCTTGCAGAACCCTCTATTGATGCCATTTTCACCTCTCCGTTGTCTGTTTGTTCTCCGACCACATCACACCATCCCTCACTCCAATTCACCGGCCCCACCTGGTCGATCAAGACCCTCGAAGCGAGCAATAAATGACAAAAGTGAGTTACAACCCTGGTTCGATACCTTCACCTCAAGCTCTTGTACGAGAAGCTGGGATC
>DAHZQE010000123.1:0-8199 GCA_027409005.1 Ferrimicrobium sp.
TTTGATGCGTCTTCGGTGGCGCCACCACTCGATTGACGACCTTGAGACCCACTTTGATGCCAGCCTCGATTGCGTAAACCGCAGCCTTGAGCCCAAAGCCTACCAATTTCACAGCTCCTTCGACCGGCTTGGATACGTCAGCAGGCTGGCCCACGAGTCCCTCCTGTGCTCGGTCGATTGCTCTCGAAGTTCGCTTGGCGAGCCTGTCGTTCTTCTTCTCCTTGGCCAAGGCTTTGAGGCCCGCACGATCGGCGTAGAAGGATTTGGGAGGGGGTGCGAAGGTGATCGACTCGGTATGCAGGAGACTGTTCTCAGTGGCTGCGACGGCGAACAATGTGCTCATGGCTGTGTCGATGATGTGTGGGCTGTCTAACGCGCGAAGGCCCGGGAGGTCGAGCACGCAGGCGTCGCGTGCAAAGTCGATGAAGGCGAGAACTAGTGTCTCGGCGACTACTGCTGCAGGCGTTGCAGTCGGGTGATGGATGCTGATCTTGGCTCGTGGTTCTCTGGGAGCTGCAGCCCGGAATGACTTGCTCACTGTGACTGGAAGGGTGCCGAGTGTGGGATGTACGAGGCTGTACTCTGCCGTGACGGCGCCCGGGCTGTCTCGCTTGCGCGTTTTGCGTGTGAGTTGACATGCATGGCGGCTCCTGGCTACGGAGGCAGCTTCCCGCGCGAGCTCAGCAGCGTCTGGCGAGATTGCATGAGGATCCAGGGAGTGTGCTAGCTGTTCGACTGCGGGTGAATTGGCGACAGCTTCCTTGGCTTTCACTGCCGCCTCCTTTGGGAAAATCGCCATCGTCTGCTCTTCAGTCTTCCAGTCTGCACTCTTCTGCTCTGGCATCGATAGCCGAGACACCGACACGGGAAAGCCTCCTCGGTGATAATCGAATTTTTCAACGGCAAAGTCTCTGACGTTGTCCTCGGCAGTCGCAAGATAATCCTTCACCATCAGGAAGAGTGGTTGTCCCGGAGTGGTACCGACTACCAGAGATGTGCCTTCGGGTTGGAAGACACCTAGCTGGACTTTGCGTTCGGCAGCTGTGTGGCGACCATCCGCTGCGTTCCAGATAGTGAGGACGTCGTCATCGTCCGCAAGCGAGATGTGCTCGTAGCCATTGAGGGCAACGCGAGAATCAGTACTACCAAATAGCGATCGATCAACGGTGCTGCCGAATTTACTGATCTTGTCCTTCGGAATGGCTTGAGCGCATGCGCGACCCGTGGGAAAATAGCTTTGCTCATCCATAGGCTTGAATGGGTCATACTGCGGAAAGATAGACTTCATCGTCGGCGTAGCCGGTGACCATGGTGGCACCTTTCGCATGCTGTCACTGCGCCGAGGGAGCGACACTGCGGATCGCTGAGACAGTGGCGTAGGGTGCTCGGGAGACTTTGGCGTTGGCGGGGAAAAGCAAGTCTTTACCGGCAACGGCGACAGACGGTCCTGGTTAAGAGAGGCCGGAATCTGCGGATTCTGAGCGAATGGCAGCGGCGCTGGTGCTGGCGACCGCCGCAAACGCTTGGATGGGTGTCTGACTGGAGAGGTCGTTTGACCGAAAGTGGTGCTGACGGGCAACGGCGACAGCTCGTCTTCACCGGACGTCACTTCTTGAGCTATGTGTGGTGGGCTTAGGGCGAGCAACGAGTCTGGCCTGCTCCAGCGCCTCTTGGCGTTCTGCCGTCTCGGCGTGCCGACGCTGACACGTTCGATATCCGGAGAGGTCGGCGGCTCGCAAAAGAGTGAATGTTTGAATGTGTTCGCTGCTGGCTGCAGTCTGGGCGAGGCTTCTGGGCTGGCGGTGACCTTGAGTGCAAGACACTGCAGCTGGGCTTGCGTTTCAGGTACGGCGATCGCTTTCGGCTGTCTGAGACTGCTCTTTCGTGGCACCGGACGCTGTTCAACGGACGGGAAGAGTTGTAAACGAGAGGATGCCATGGTACCAGACCAACGGCGGAGAGTGTAGTAGTCAGAAAACGCGTAAACTCTCTAATAATGGCGCGGCAGAGATGAGAAGCCTTACCTTCGTCAGATGGGGAAAGGGGATGTTTGTTATAGAGCGTAGCTAGACGCTGGGTCATGCTGCTCATGCCAGATCGGGACGAATCCAATAGCGCATAGTCGTCCAAGACCTTGAGGCGCCGCCTTCACCGACCAGGAGGACATCGAAGCTGGTGTTCCTCCGGTCAAGTGCCGGATGGGTCGCATGGGGGAGGCCTTGTGATACGGCAGTCTTCGAGTTGCGGCTCGACGTTCCTGCACGATGGCTGTGGATAAGCGCTGGCTTTCTAAGCGCCGTGCTCAAGTTTGGCCAATAGCAGTCTTCGTTGGATGACCTCGGGATGCCGAGACCGATATGAGAATAGATTTCAGTCTTCCAGCACGACTATGCGTGATCTTCGCGACGGAGTCCATGTCAGGCCTATGTGCTGGCCGCCGGATTTCTGCGGTGGTGTTCAGAGCGCGTAGGCGTGCCGTCCGCCGTCCCTCTTCCCACGTGATCTGCGGCTACAACAGCTCCTACTCTGTCGAATGACTTGCCGCCCTTACTATGCTGAATAAGTTGACTCCAGAATGCGATCGATCTGGTTGGAACACGCAGCGGCTCGCCATCGCGGATGAAGGCGTGCAATGGATGTCGCGTTCGTGGATTTCTGGGTTGGAGACCGTCTCAGCCTCAGCCTCAGCCTCAGCCAATCGGGCCGATGCAGTCACGTGATTGCCGTCTGCGTCACTACGGCTTGCAGCAAGCTACATGTACTTGTACGCAAATGTCTATCAGTGCAACATTCACGGCCTCACACGCGACTATGTTTTTCTCAACCCGGTGACCCCTAGACATCATGGTGTCCTTCTGGCCGTTTGGCAAAGACAACACCTCCGCCGCCTCATTCGAGAAGGCGCTCAGCCAGCTGTCAGCAAAGATCAACAAGGCCACCGCGCAAAATGACAACTTCCGGCAGAGACAGCGACGCTACAAAGTCCTGTGGACTCTGTACACGACCTTTGCATACATTCTGGTAGCCGCGATCTTGACGCTGGTCACGGGCTATCAGAGATGGGGAGCGCCGGAGTATACAGCCGTTGTTGGCAGCCCGGTCTTCATCTTCTTGATCCGGACCGCCTTGGATGCATACTACAATTACCGACTTTCGAACAACCAGACGTACCTCAACGACCTAAATAAGCAGAGGGACAAGGTTATTCAGAAGCTGAAGACAGCAACGCACTACGACAGCACACAGCAGCTGCTGGACAAGTATGGAGGATCGCCAAGACAGCAAAGGCAGCCGTCTCCACGGGCGCCGAAGAAGCGGAAGTCGGAAGGACCACAGAGCAATCAGTCGGCACCTCAGGGACAGCGGACAGGCTTTGCGCCGCCGCCGACGGCGAACATTCAGCGACCACCCTCCGCCGGACCTGTTGTACCACAAGGCCCGACAGGACCATTGCCACCCGGAGGTCAGTCACCGATGCAAGCTTCTCTCGGGCCTAGCGAAGAGTTCGCGCCGAACGCATTTGGAGTGCCCAATATGCCTCCACCGAATGTGAGGCAGCCATCTCAACAATACTCGGAAGGTCCGAAGTGGTACGACCGGATCCTGGATGTAGTGCTGGGAGAGGATGAGACACAAGCAAAGAACAGGATAGTTCTGATCTGCCAAAACTGCCGGTTGGTGAACGGGCAGGCACCACCAGGCGCGAGAACACCGGAGGATGTGGGCAGGTGGAGATGCAGCAGCTGTCAGGCATGGAATGGCGTAGAGAGCGAAGAGAAGAAGATGCTGAAGCAAATTTCTGGCGCACCAATGCCGCTTGGCGGTGCTGATGAGTCAAGCGATGCTCTGCCACAGCCGGTTGCGGAGGAGCAAGTGCAGGTGGATGGTGCTGCAAGCGAGGATGAGGGTGACGCTGATGTGAGCTCGTCGGAGCCGGTCGATAACCCCCCTGCGGCTTCCACGAGAAGTAAGGCTCGGCAACGGAAGAAGGCATGAAGATTCACATCATCCTTACCCTATATGCACAAAGTGTCCTAGCGTAGCTCTCGAAGTGGGCCCAGAAAGCCCAACTGTCTCTTACAACTTGGCACCACTCTTCCTCTTCACAAACTTCCCTATCGCTTCCACCCCTGCATTCGCGCACTCCATGTCCTGCGCCGGCGTCCCAGTACTCACACCAATAGCTCCCACAATTACTCCATCCGCCTCAATCGGAATCCCACCCCCAATCAACATGAACCTCCCTCCATTGCTATTATGAATGCCATAAGCCGGTCCTCCCGGCAAGAAGACCTTGTTACCGGAGTAGTTGGCGGTGGGCATGCGGTGGCCAGCGGCCGTGAAGGCCTTGTCGATGGCGATTTGGATGGACGTGAGTTTGGCGTTGGGCATGCGGGTGAAGTGGAGGAGTTGGAGGGTGGAGTCGACTATGGCTATGTTGAAGTCTGGTGTACATGGTCAGCGCTGGGAGGGACTGATGCGATGCGGATGGATCGACCAATGCCCATTTGCTTCGCCTTCTCTTCTGCTGCCGCCGCCGCGACTTTCGCCGCTTCTAGCGAGAGGCATGGTAGTTGTCTTGTCGCCATTGTGATGCGAATGTCAATCACTGCCCGAGAGCTCAAGGGCGAGAGACTCGCAATCCGACTGCGCGTGAAGCTACCGGTTACGGAAGGTGTACGTATGATATCACTGCGGGCATGAAACTCTAGCCTCGGCCGGGCGGGGGGCACGCCAAGAAAACATCGGGCTGCGGCCGGCAACCAGGACAGTCAAGCGGTCTACGCGTCCGAACCCGTTCTTTTCCCGCTCTGAGGGTACTGTATGATACACAATCCCGTCCTGCGCGCAGAGCGTATCACACCGGCGAAGCTCTCGCTGAATTTCCACAGCATACCTCTTGAGCAGCGCCATGAATGCTTTCCCCGTCCCCTTCCCGTCGATGCTTTGCGCTGTAGGTATCATCTAAGCATAACACAAAGGAAACACGATATACGTCGCTGTCCACTTCGCGGACTGCGCAACTGGATGGCGTGCTTGGGCGTGGCTTGACTCATTCTTCCCTTCAGAGCTTCGCCACGCAGCCACGGCAGCCTCCCGGAGCGTCGGCTCGCTGTCAATCGTTGCGTTGCCCTCATAGCTCTTCGTCCTCGTCAACATTGCCATCAACCTTGACCTCCGGCGTCGAAGTCGTGCGCTGCTGATCTTCAGGCTTCAGCTGTTGCGCATCTGACGTTGGCGGCAAATATGCATCATTCGAGTTCGCGCTCAAAGGCCCCAAAATGCCGCTTGTTAGTCCAGCAATGCTGGCGCGATGGCGCTTGTAAGGGCTGCCGATCGTATCTGGTACCGCGTCCACATGTGCAGGCGATGCACCGTCCGGTGGCGTGCCAGCGTTTGCGGAAGTCGAGTTGACCGATTGAGGAGTGCATACCGCCGAAGACTCATCGGCCTTGACATGTGGTGATTTGCGGGTGGCTGACGATTCGCTGAGAGGTTCGGCGGAATGTTGACGTTTGAGCTGTACAGTATTAATACCATTGCTTGCCGCTGCACTTGAGTCTGACGTACCTTGATTTTCTGCACACCCTCTGCGAGCTCACCCTGACGCCTCGCATCTTCGGGTGATAGCAGCTTGCCGTTCTCATCCTTGACCTCGATCTCAGGCTCACCGTCGACCTCGCGCTCACCATCATCGTCCTCGTCGCTGTCCATCGCATCCGCGTCTCGGACCTTACTACCCTTGCGTTTACCGGCCTCACGATAACCAGAGAATCCGACTGTGCCGCCTGCTTTCAACGGCCCCAGATTCGAGAAATCGGGCCCGGAAGCTTTGCGCTGGGCGGGCGCTGGATTCTTCTCAACGTCTGGCGAAGACAGTATGCCCATCTTACGCAGCTGCTTCTCGCCTCGGTAGAAGAATGTGAAGACCGCATACGGTGATTCCGGCGGATCGAGACCAGTCACAGTTTGCGTGCTAATGGTCTTGGGATCCAGCGTTTTGGGTTTTGCGAAGCTGGTCGTGTGATCGACATCGCCGTCGCCGTTCGCGTTGCCATTCTGATCTGTCTCATCTTCGTCCTCGTGAACGTCGAATTGCGGCGAGTACTCTCCTCGCTTAATCTCACCGCTTGCCAGTACTCTGAACAACGCGACCTTGATCTGGCCAGCTGCTTCTGGCTGAGGAGGCTCGTCATCATCGTCCGAGTCTGATGAGAACAGTCCGCTATCGTCCCGCATGTCCTCCACAGGCGAGCCAGCATCACTGCCATACCGCAGCACACCATTCGAACCCCGCCGTTCGGCCTTCACCTCAGTCCCGTCCATCATTTTGTCTTCCTTCTTCTTCCGCCGCTTCTTCTCCAGCCTCTGCTGTCTCCGTTCAATCCGCTCCGCCCTGTCCTTGCTACCCTCAAGATCCAGCCCGTTCAACCACCGCTCCAACCCAACCTCTCTGAAGATGAACTCTCGTTCTGCCAAGCCACCGCCTTCTGACTCAGGCACACTCACCCATCTTGAGTTGACCCACGTCTCTTCACCTCGCCTAAGCAACGTCGCGACTTCCTCTTTTGCGCGGCCGTCGAAGTATATGTAGGCGGCGATGGTCTCGTTCGGATTACTAGTTCGCGGATGGTATGGCGGAATCGTGGCTTCGTAGTTGCCTCTCTCGCCAGCATAGCCCGGTAGACCGCCCACAACACGCGGTCGGGGGTACGGATCCTCAGGCGTTGGTTTGGGTGTCGAGTACGGCACGTTCAGTCCTGGTGTTAGCAAGGTGATGGAGATTGCGAATGTTGACTGCTCAGGCTTGCCAGTGATTGAGTCTTGAGGAATCTTTGCCGGAGGTACGGGTATGTATGAAGATATCCGCGAGGCTCGTGACTGCTTCTGTACGGAGAATTCGGAGATTGGCCCATCGGGTGTATGAATGCTGACCGCAAGGCCTTTGAAGCAAGGCATCTTGCGGTCTTCGTACTGAGCTCACGTCTGTCAAGGTCTGGATTCGTCGTCACGACCGCCACTCAGTCAACCTCGGGGTATGACTGGAGCCAAGTCCGTTCCACAGCTCGAGCTTCGTGATATTCGGATGTGGTTGCTCTGGTGTGGTACAATTCCGATCGGCGTTCTCGGGGCGATCAGAAGGCCTGCATCAGTGGCCTCGCGTGAGGAGTTGTAATTGCAGTATGCGCGACGGGCGCGGGTGAAGTGCGCAGCCGCAAGAGGTGGGCCTCAAGGCGGTGGACACCCGCGGAGCCCCTCCAAAGCTTGCTTCCAGAAGAGTCGCTCGCGAGGTCCACTACCTGACATTCAAGAAGTCAATTCGAGGGAGCGGCGATCGTACTTGACATCGACGAAGTGCATAATTGAAGCAGATGGGAAGGTTGTTCAGTAGCTTGCGCATCGGGAGAACAGAAACACGACTTCAAGACTCGCGCCTGGGGCAGCCAATCACGTGTGTGACCAACCCCAGCGACGCTCCGAAGGCGTCTCCATGTTTACTGGCCCACAAATTGTCTATGCGAATCTCTACTTGCTGGCCTCAAATGACGGACCCTGCCCGTTAGTAGACGCATCGAACACACCGGGCTGCATGTACGCCAGCAACGGATCCGAAGGCTGGTAGTCCGCTCCGAAAAACTCAGCCAAGTCCAGGTCAGGCCCGAATCCCAAATTTTGCATGAACTGCGGGTTCTGGCTAACGTTCATGTTCTCGAGCATGGCCAACTCCTCGAAGATATCTGTGCCGGATAACATGCTGCTCATGTCCTGCGGCGCGAACGAGGAGCTTGGCAACTGCGATACGTCGGACATACAGATGTCGATCGTCTGCTCGAATGGGGCTCCGCTGAGAACGGGTTGTGTCGGGAGGCTATCGCCAGTGTAATCCTCAAAGCTTCCTTGACGACCAATCGCGGGCATGCGTGAGTTGCCGCGTTGACGTTTCGCCGCTTCGACGATTTCCTTGGGATGCCGACGGTTTCGGGTCCTCCTGCAATTGTCTAGAAGCTGCCGCACGACATCCAACTCATCTTGTAAAGCAGTGGGTGCGGAACGGCCAGTATGTTTTGAAGCATATCCACCTCCATGCTGTTGCAGAACAGATCGAGCCATGTCCGATAGTGCTCGGAAAGTTGTCCATGCGCATGTCGGAGTAGGCGTTGCGGTGCTATTTCCACTAGGGTCCACCCACGGCGTCCA
>DAHZQE010000130.1:0-6223 GCA_027409005.1 Ferrimicrobium sp.
AGAGGCTCGGAAGAGCGGTGGTCCGTGAGCGATGATTGCCTCCGTATGTGATGAACGCGAGCTGGTCGTCAAGGTCAGTGGAGACGCAACAGATGACAGGACGTCAACATACAATCTCGGGTCCCCTCATGCAGGTCTACACTCCTTCGACTACTTCAAAGACCCGTCCGCCACTCACTAATCGATGGTCACGCGAGCAGTGGAGCACTTCTTGTTCAGCGATATGACAAACAGAGCGCCACTTCAGGACGACCGCCTTTATGCCTCTTTATCTACGCCGGCACACAATCACACCAGCAGTCGAGTCAGCCTTTGTTGAGACCTTCCGGCCACCCGCACAACTCGAACACGCGACATCGCGTACCGCATTCGCCGGTGCGCGGAAGGTCGGGGTAAGCCCGCACTATCTTCGAGACGGTCTGAAGCATCAGGCTCCGTGATATGCGCGGCGAATCACTCGGGAATGGAGGGGTGATAAGCCGGCGCTGAGCACGGCAGAGCGCAAGATCTAGGATGGACATGGCCGCCAGCCTATGGACATGTGTCGACTGGTATCGAATCATAACACTCAGCCCTATCGTGCCGTCGGTTAAGATTATGAGTGTTCGTCATCACCATTGTCCAGATGGCCGAAAGTCAGGCGAGTGAGGTTCGTGGTGGTGAGACTTCGGGAAGAAGGCTCGGGGAAGGCAGCGATATCGGTCCCTGCAGGATCCGGCCCTGCAGCTGCCAAAACGGGTGGCGCGGGCGCTTTGACCTCTGCGGCCTTCTCTCGGCTACAGGCCCGGGATGGTTTGTTGAACAACCCATAACGCCCAATCCGCCCATCTGCCGCGACTCGAATGGACTGCCGGCTTGTAGTCGACATTAGGGAGGAAGTGACGCCGATCGGCAAACGTTGCACGCGATTGTCGAACCGCGTTAGCCAAGAAGGCTGCTGGCAAACAACATACAATGTGTACCATCATCTCCCTCACCAATCCCGAATCAACCAAACCCCTCGCAAAGTTTCTGCCCGAGAACAGCAACACCGTGATCCACCATGCCCTTCCTACCCAAGCATCGTACCACGTCACCGCTGGCGACCCTCTCCTCTTTCTCCAACCGACCACCGCTTTCCTCACGCCTTCTTCAAAGACCACAGCAAAGCCATTCGCGATGAAGAAGACCGCTTTACCTCTGGCCCTCACCCAATCCCCACCCATCACGCATCTCACACTGAACGAGTGCACAAACGCACTACTTAAGAAGCCACCTATTATCTTCCCAATGTCTGCCCTCTCATGCGGTTTCTTGCCCGTCAGCTTTCGCTCGACCCACTCACCCGGCCAGACGCCATAGACCAAGAACAAGCGTGCAAAGAGCCGATGCCAACCGTAGCCCCAAAACTTTCTCACGCTCGTGACCTCCCAGATGGGCGTCGTGTACAGCGGCGGGAAGAAGGCGAACGGGCTCGGCGCCAGCGGCGCGCAAGCAATAGCGAAGAGGCTGTGCGCCAGACTGAATGCGACCATCAAGAACGCCCCGAGGGCCGCCGTCAAGCCCAGCTGCATCGGCAGACTGAGCTCGGTATCGAACCGACTCGGCTCCTTGAAAAAGTTCGCCTCCTGACCTGGTGCTGGAGCAAGGTAGTGCTCCCAGGTATATCTGATGAACCCCGCGCACACCAGAATGACCGGTAAGGCGTGAACGAAGATACTGTGTAGTCGGTTGCTGATCCCTGGCAACCACGTCTTCCGCGTATGTCGCACATCGGCCGTCGTCCAGGTGAATCCCATTCCCCGCATGCTGAGCTCCAGCTCCAGCGCCCATGATGCTCGATCGAGGAAAGTGTGCGGCCAGCCATCTTCGGGGACCTGCGTCTGCCAGACGGGTTGGTGGTCTGGTCCGGATAAGGTGCGGGAGAGGGTGGAGGTGAAGTAGTCTGCGGCGCCGGAGGCGGAGGTTGGAAGATAGGAGTCAAGAGGCAGGGAGGGGCGACGGTCCCAGTAGGAGGGTGTGGCGGAAGAGTCGGCGTAACCTACTCGCCGCTTTTTGGATGTATTCGGGCTTTCAGCTCGGTCCGTGCTGGATGTTATTCCTTCGACCGAAGTCTTGGCCTCGTCAGCGATCGGCCCAGGTGTCTCGGCTCGAGGCTTATGCTCGTATCGCACTCTCCTCGGCACGTGGTTGAACATGATCGGACTGATGAAGAAGGCGTCCAGCACCCTACAACCGCCGTAGATCCCCACCAGCCCTAATTGGTAGTTCAGCCCAATGCTCTGCGGGATGAAGTACGTCAAGGGCAGTCTGAAGAAAAGAATCCCAGCCGTAATCGCCAGAGCATTGCGGAGAAATTTGACAGGCAGCGCGTCGACTGCTTGCGGCGGCGGCGGTGGTAGGAACAGCAGTGCGATGTAGTATATCACAGGCGGGAGTACCAGAGCTTCGATGGTCATCGGCTTCGTTCCCGGTATTGAATGGAGACCGGGTCGCGGCTCGTTCGACCAGAGGAAGTGCCAGGTCTCCTGTGCCTTGACCGGCAGCAACGCCGTGATCTGTTCCATCGCGAAGTCGACTCTTAACCCTTTGCGACTTCCACAGTGAATGATCCTCACCATTCTGCGAGGTCGTGAGATCGTCTCAAATCATAATAATGCTGTTTCCCGTGAATGCCCATTCTCCTGTCCTATCAGTAGCCCCCGCACATCAAGTATCTAGCCATACCATGGGAAATGGCTGACAATAACGAAGATTAAAACATGTTGTATAATCATCGCGACATCATATTCTCGGTACTCATTCATCATCTTAACCAGACTTGAGCTGCCGATCGCGAAAGCTTCGATGACGCCAGACGTTCAAAGCTCACCCACTCTTCAACCCCGTTTTAGGGGACCGGAGAATCCACCGCCTGAATGCGTCGAATTGTTATTGCTGCACCAGATCTAATCTGGCATGGTCAAGATAAGCTTATCGCATACTGTATCTCTTTTTTGCGCTAGTGTGTCGGATCGATCAGTAGTGACATGCCAGCTTCTCTACAGCGGCGCTTTCACGGTTTCAACGGGCCGTCCTTTGTGCTTGCATACTGGCACGTTGGCCGTCTGTGTTCCGACGACACTGTTTATCGTCTTGATAACCTCGCATGTCTCCCCGACATGAGACACGCCACATGGCACGGGCGGGCATTCGAGCATCGCAAGAGTCTCGCGAATCGACACTGCCGCAGGTTATCTTCGCAGGCCTCCGTGTCTTCATCCGTCAAGCGCCCGTCATCTTCAACGTCCGCTCACATCACCAAGCACTTCTTAGCCATCTCCAACGCACCCTCAAATGTCTTGTTGCCGCCAATAAATCCACTGGCATGCACGAAAATACAGCCAGGTACCCCACTCAACGTACTCAGTTCCTCATCCCTCACCCCTCTCCACTGCTCCGGCAAGCCTTTCCTGTTCTCGAAACTCCCCGGCTCTAGACTCACAGCCCGAATCCTCCATTTACTATCTGCCTCTCCGTTCTCCGCGAAAAGTGCGTATAGCACTGATCCCTCGCATCCCCGCTCTTTTTCCAAAGCGTAAAGGTGGTCGGACCACGGGACGCCTTCTTGGCGGTAGGGAATCACGATGATGCGGCCTTTGGGGTCGTATTGTGTGCGGGAGGCGAAGGCTTGCTTGACCACGCCGCGGGCGGGAAGCCAGGAGGAATGAAGGTCGGAGACCTCGAGGGAGAATTGCTCGCCGACAAATGCTGAGGCGCGGAGGAAACGTGCATCTTCTTCATCCTGGTTCTTCTCTGTCTGCGGAGCTGGTGCGCCGGAAGTGGTTGGGCCGTTGGCGGTAGGCCCTTCCGCATTCTCGCGTGCTGACGGCGCGTAGTTGTACCTGTTCACTACGCTGGCAAGGGTGAAGCCTTTGTTGTTGAACTTGGCTTCGATTCCGGCCTTGCGCAGAGCTGAAGGATCGTACGCTGCGATGCCATTGTCGTTGGCGTCGAAGGCTTCGATGAAGTCCTCGTAGATCTTCTGGAAAAGGATCTCGTTGTCTGGTTCTTCGACGCTGATGCCCGTGAGGATGGCGATGATCTCCTTGCCGTAGTGCATCCATACCAGCCCTGCGCTGCTGAGCTTGGTCGCTTTGCCTGGGAAGGTGGCATTGAATTCGCGTTGGTGATGATCGTAGCGCTTCTCATCGTGGGAGTGGACGCCGCCGACGTCTGCGACAATTGTGCAGGTCTTGAGGAGTTCGGGATCACGGGTCCGTACGAGGGAGGCGTTGCGGTAGACGGGGAGCAGGCGGAGGAGGAAGACGGCCAGGGCCTCGTCGGCGTGAAAGTGACCGTTGTGCGTGCCGATGATGGTCTGCCCAGCGGCTGAAGACATCTTGAGGCGCTTGGTGGCAGGCTCGAGGTCGGTCATGGGAGAGCAAGGAAAGGAGGGTCGGGTATTCGCTTGCTTCCAGTTGGCCCTGGGATTGAATATGCGTCTCGTAGCTGTTGTAGTGATGCTGGCTCGCTTCGTGAGGGGCAATATCCGCAAATCACCCACGGATCCGATTCGTCGTACTGCACAGCGTCTGAATGCAATTGCAATGCTCATTGACTTGACCGTCGCTCGGTAGATGGCTTCTTCGTGTTGACTTTTCCAAACAGTTACCCCGCCTCAGGCAGCACTGCATGGCATAGACTTCGCAGGGTCTCACCGGCGAGCATGTGAAAGAGGCGGGTTCTGCCAAGACCTCCAGCCGGGTCCCGTGAAAAGACGGGGCCAGGGTGCAGTGCGAGGCGCGTGCAATTGGGGTGTGCAGTGACGCCGGCAGCACTGCTCGAGTCCCACCACATCAGCGAAGCCATATGCAGATCTGGCAAGCACGGCAAGATCCAGGCTCGGACACGGCAGCACATGACAGAAGCGTCACCAGCACCGACGCCCGCGAGGTGACAAGCTGCAGGCGCGGCAAGTGTGAAGTGGGAAAAGCTGCACGCGACTAGCTTGCTGGCCGTCTCCTGCGCTGTCAACCGCCAGCCGCTGACCACCACCATCACCATCGCCCCAGCTTCACACCGCCCACGCCAGCCGACTTCCTGCAGAGGCCTCGAGGGACTAAGTGGGGTCGGATTCCCTCCGCACAGCAGGAGCGGTCAACACGGCGTCCGCACCTGCCAAGACCGTCTCGGTCCACAGCCTACATCTTCTAAATCAACCTCACCTTCGGCCACTCCAGCTGACGTTGGGCGTTCCGCGACAGATGCGCCGGCGCGAGCGCGCTTCAGTGTCGACCACGCCGCTCCCACCACAGCCTCGATAACGACATGTTCCTCCGGGCCGTGAGCAGCGGCCTGTTCCTGCTGTCGATCGTTTTCACGATCCCGCTCGCGTTCGATGTCGGCGGACGGGCCTGCGGGTTGGCCTTCAGCCTGACGCTGTCGACATACTACTTCGTCCTGTCTTGCCTGAGGCTGGCGACACCGGATGGGTCGAGATGGCGAAGAGCGGGCGTGCGGTGCTTGTCGGGAGTGCAGGTGCTGGTCATACCGTCACTCCTGATCTGGAGCCTGAACAAGTTCGGGGTGGACAGCAGCGATGACGCCAACTGGGTCAGTCGCGCCTTCTACAACGCTACGAAGCCGCTACATAGCAGTCCAAGCATGAAGGAGTGGGTGTTTGGACGGGAAGGCGTGCTGGAGAACCTGACGATAGGCGGATGGGACAAGCTTCTGCGGTACTCCACCCCTGTTTTCCAGCTCATCGAAGGCTTCTGCAGCTTGCTCGTCATCCAAGCCGCGGGACAGGTCACTCGCTATCTGGTCAATTCAGGCGATGGCGGAGACGGCTGGATGATTGGCCTCTTGATCGTCAGCGGGAGTATTCTCAGTAGTGCCGTCTACTTCCTCTGGCGGATCACCACCTTCCCAGGGCTTGACAGCCAAGACGCCATCCTCATTGGCATCGCAATCACCTGCGCTTTCTTCCTCTGTGCCTGGGGCATCGGCAGTGGGCGTGGCAATGTGGTGGAGAGCAGCCTGCTGTTCGCGTACATCACCCTCTGCATCTACCAGATCTTCACCGACTATCAACCTACGCAACCATCAATCGCCGAGACCACGCCGCCACCGACTCCGGACTTTCCGCCCCTGCCGCCAGTGCTCATGGCGTCCTACACGACGTTCCTCCAGGCCTTGTCTTCGCTCCCGGCAACTCTCCACACCGCGCTTTCTTTCCTCTTCGCCGCCTTGACGACCATCA
>DAHZQE010000135.1:0-5334 GCA_027409005.1 Ferrimicrobium sp.
AGATGGGGTGGCGGGCTTGTTCAAAGGAGCCTTGCATGTGCAGCTTTGCTGAGTCCGGTGCGTCATCGACACGGACTCGAGGATGACTAGGATTGCATCATCGAGAGCGCCGGGTTCGAGCTGGGCAAGCATGCAGAGCCCGTCGAGCTATTCGTCTTTCGATGAGGTAGAGATCATTGCCACCGTGGTTGACATGAGATCGACCTACCTCGACCCACTGCAAATCTTCGGTGCTGTTGAGTCCGGCGAATTGGACATGCGAAGTTGTCTCGTTCCAGTCGAGCATTCGCCAGATCTCGCTGGCCACGGCGTCGACATGGTCCTGGCTGCGGAGGGCGTCAAGCAGGGTGGGGGACTTCACAACGCTTTGCGAGGTATGGAAGAGTACGGTGAGTTGGCGAAACAGAAACGGTACTTCTTACCGCGCTTCCGAGGTCCGCCGGCACTAATCGACAGCATTGCGTTCAAGGAGCTATTCGCCGCCCATACGGTTCACGTGCCACTCATGCCTCTAAGTGAGGATAGCGCTATAGATCCTACGATGCAGTGGAGGGTGGGCGGTCTGGTGCTAGCAGAGACGGAGAAAGGTGAATACCGTCTACTCGACTCGCTGAAAGGGTTGAGAAGAGCTGAGGATTGATACTCTGGGATGTGAGAGCGTTGAATGATGATGTGGCAAGTAACGGATCGGCGAAGAGAGTTTGTGCAGCATCGTCGGTGTTGTATGCGACGCCGTCGTCTAGCAATGACGTTGACAGGAAGTCATTGAGCAAGTTGTATTCATTGGTGAGCTCCGCATTGTTGAACAGATAGTTTGGATGCAGATGGTGCATGTCCTGGAAATGGTTCTGCACCGGCTGCGACATTGAATTGTCTCGATAATCGTAATGTTGCTGTGGCTGGCCCGTGTTCATCGATCCAGTGTTTGCGGCCGTGTTGGCCGCGGTCGTACTTGCCAGACTGTTCGTTCGATATAGGTCGTTGCTCCCTGCCGGGCTCTGCTGCATCAGTCCTGCCGCCCCTCTCATGTCAAGCCCCCAGCTCTCCGCCCCTCCGGCGGTGTTCCTCCGCTCCATCGGTCCCGGATCTTTTGGCGCCGGAGCGATTTCCGGCAAGCCATTGACCCCGGTGGCGGGAGGCACAGCCGCTGTTGCATCGCTCTTGCTTCTCCTGACCGGCTCGCGTGGTTCATCGTGGCACAAGTGCCCGATATCCCGTTTGACGCATCTTGCGCATGGTCGCTCCAGGTCGCATGTCATATGCGAGCGACGGCAGTAGACGCAGGCGTGATTGACCTTCCGCCGCTTGGGCTTAAGACCGCCACTGCTGCACCTCCGTGTGGCCTCGTTGTTGTCGGCGGTAGCGTGGCCATTTGCAGTGGTGGGCGTGGTGCTGGGATTGCCATGCTCGGGCGAAGCGAGCTCGGAGGACTTGCGCTTGGGCGGTGATGGGCGCGTAGGCGAAGTCGAGAGTTGCGGGAGTGTCATGACCTGGTCCGAAGACATAATAATAGCGGGTGCATGAGCGTCTCGGTGGATTGATGCGACACGGAAGGTGCGACCGCGCACGCGAGTGAGGCTCGTGAGGGAAAGTGTGTTGCTGGAGCTGTCAAGATGCGCGACCAATCAGGAAGGAGCAGTGAAGCCGATTGTGGGGTGCAGATCAGGTCGCAGGTCGTAGGGCTGGACAGTGGCCCGTGGGTCTCGGCGGGCTTGACGTAAACGTCCAGGACTGCGAGGATACACACGCAACCCACAGTTGATCCAAGTCGCTCCCCACAACATCGACAAACTCCAGCGACGATGCCCGACGTGACGCCTCTCACCTGGCAAGGCAGCGCCGACAGCCACCCCATCCCCTCCGACCAACTACCCGACGAAGTCATCACCTGCCTGCAGAATGCTCGATTCGTATGAGCCCATCCTCTGACTTGCCTCCGGCTATAACCTGCTGATACGCTCTGAAGCTCCATCTCGCAACATGCCTCTCCAATCGGCCCCACGTCAGCCTCATGAACTACACCTACCTGCCCTCCATGTCCTCCAACCACCCACGGTTACCACCCGGACCGCTCGTGATCATGACCTCGAATCCGTCATCCAAAAAGACCTTAAATCTGATGGAAAACCCTAGCGTCAGCTTGCTGGTCCACGACTGGATATCAAGTCGACCTCCACATGTCTCATCCAGCGGCGAGGAGAGAGAACGGTCGCCAGCAGGGATTCGGAGTTCGAGTCTGGCGACAATGTTGATGCAGCTCAACTCCGCTGCTGTGAGCTCGATCAGTGCGACGATCAACGGCGAAGCTACGGTCCTCGCCCCTGGCACCGAGGAGGAAAGGTGGTGTAAGGCGCGGCACCTGGAAAACAACACGTTCGAGTCTTCGGAGTCCGGAGAGCAAGGCGGGCTGTACAGGACGATCTCGGGTGACGAGGCTGCGACGGGAGATGGTGGTAGGGGGAGCTACATCGAGGGGAGTGACGTCAGGGTTGTGGTGGTCAGGATACGGGATGGTAGGATCAGCGACTGGAAGGGTGGCGTGAAAGACTTCTGTCTTAGGGACTCGGTGGCAGGAGAGCGGAGATCGGGTGGGGAGATGGTCAACGGGGAGCCGATGGGCGGGGTGGGAACATGAGGAAAACCAAATCAACGTCGAAGACGAGGAGGAAAAGCTAAGTTTGTCCCCGCTTCTTGAGAAGCTGCGGCGCTTGGGCCATACCTTCGAGGAGCAGAGAGCATGCCAGAACAGCACGAAGAATAACCATAGAGGGGCTGGGGTGTCTGGCCAGAGCCTGGTGAGGCAGCTTTTCCGCCTTCTCAGCCAGCTTTTTCGCCTTCTCAGCTAGCCTCGAGCCCACGAGAAGCAATGCGACCGGCTTTACATGGAGATGTTGAAGACTATCAAGTCATTCTCGATCTGAGCGTTGGCACAAGACTGATCAAGATTAGTACAGCACACGGAAGCTGCGCGTTCATGAGGATGCGAGAACAGGGCTTGGGAACCCCAACGTCAAATTCAGCGGCATGTGCCGAAATCTGATACCACATTGAAGCGTTCTCCCAACCCGTTGACCGAGCATCGCTGGTGAAGGTCGTCACAGCGTGATCCAGAGAGTAAAGTCGCTTTCCCATAACCCTCCGCATGTTTCTGCCTGAGGCATGAAGACCCTGCCCACGATCGAAGCCACAACACCTCCGCACTCTCCGCCCACGACCACCTGTCCTCCAGATACATTTGCGACAACGCCGAATACTCTCCAGCACCATTCAGCACATACTCAGCAACCTCCCTCCGAATATCTCCAGTGGTACTAGCGATCATGGATCAAACCAAGGAGCTCCTTGAGATGCCGCGGCAGTTCTTGAAAGACGGCCGACAATTCATCACTCGCTGCAGCAAGCGTACGTCGAACCGCCTCGGCCAGGCAAAGACCCAGCCAGCATCTGTGAATTGAAGCTTAACTCATGTGCTTGTATATAGCCGACCGAAGAGAATTCCTCCGCATCAGCCAGGCAGTGGGCATGGGCTTTCTGATCATGGGCGTGATTGGATATGTTGTCAAGTTGAGTAAGTGCGCTCTGCATGCTTGAACGCGGAAGGAAGAGAGGAAGAGCAAAAGCAAAGTGCTTTGGCCGTCGGGCATTGGAGCGCAATGTTCGGACAGCGCTGACAGTTGAGCAGTCCATATCCCGGTGAATAACATACTCGTGGGCGGTGCTTGAGCGATGGAGAGACGAAAAGACGGAGATTCGATACAGCACTCGGCTTCCATGTAAGCATTTGTGGCAGCATGTGCGCATTCATGCTAGCCTTGCGATAGTGGAAGATGTCGAAGCCACATTGAAACCACAGGAAGGCGTTGCGGCGCAAAAGCATTGCTCGAATTGAAGGCTGGTTTGCGGTATATTCTGGAAATGGCATCTTGGAGCCATGAGCAATTTGCGCCGCCCACCCAGTGCCGAGATTCGCCGTCATGAAGCATCGTTCTACGTTACAAGCGGCCCGTTTAGCTCAGCCCACCCATAGGAAACACCCCGAACGGATTCGCCCGCTGGCCGCCCACATACCCATGCACGCTCTCATCTTGATCCTCGTCATCGTCAGATAGTCACGCATCATCGTCGTCCGCCCAGAGACTGCCCAGGCCCATCCGATCTCTCAGCCTCGTCCGCCTTGGCTGTTGAGCATTCCGTTGCCTCTCCAGCCCATAAAACCGCTCATCGTGGTTAAGCCTGCCTGTCAATCGCGCACCCATAGGCGTGCTGCCAAGACTACTACTCCTACTCATCACCTCCGCACTTGCGCCCGTGAAGCCGTCGACATCTCCACCGACTTCATCTGCATCGATACCGTCGTTCCAGCTATGCACCGTCACCGTCCCAAGACCATGATCCCAGCCATTCCAGCTCGTAGCCGCAAGCACAGGCGCGGAGGGATGCCAGCTGCAATCTCTTACAATCGTCTGCCATCGCCCTCGGCCGCCATAGTAATCGTAACGATCCACGTACTGCTCGTCGCTAGCTGGGCGGCTATTCTCGGTCGCGCCTTTGACGTCGATGGGATCGCTGGCTTGTGTGCCGTCCATATTCCAGACAAAGATTCGGCCGTCGTGGGAACCGGAGTAAATATAGCGGCCGTCTGTGCTGCCGGCAGGCGAGAAGTGGCAGCGGATGAGGGTTTTGAGGACCTTGTGGCCGGTGAAGGTGACGACAGAGCAATCGTGTGGATGTGGGCGATGGTCTTCCATGTCGTACGGGGCGAAGCGGTAATCGAAGTTGGTAGTGTAGTCCTGTCAATCGATTAGCGAAGAACTCGCAGAGGCTGGACGGACTTGCGTACCTGCGGATTGATGCGCTCGCCTTCGTCGGTATTTATCATCTTCCGAAGATCCCACAGCTTGCACGTCTGATCCTTGCCGTTGCTGATCACGTATCGTCCATCGCCCTTGGAATCGATATATGTCAACCCCTCGGTGTGGCCCAAAAACATTCCCGCTGGCCGCATGCTGGACAAACTTCTCCGATCCCACACCTTCAACGTTGTATCGTCTGAACCAGAGTACAAGATATGCGGGCTCATCTTGTCACCAAAACACACAGCATTGACATCATCTTGGTGGCCAGGTATTCGCAAGATGCTCCGGCGTACTTCCAGATCATAGACGTACACTGAGTTGTCACTCGTACCAGCGACAATCTCGCCGCCGTCTCCGCTGAAGCGCAGCGACCAGATGCCGAAATGGCCTCTGCTTCTGCCCCACCCGCCACCGCCAGATGCACCATGCCCACCGCTACCCATGTCGCTGAAGTCTAGCAGCTGCGGCTCGCTTGAAT
>DAHZQE010000153.1:0-4136 GCA_027409005.1 Ferrimicrobium sp.
TATCCCTCGTGCGTGTTCTTGTCGCTCTGATGGACTTCAATCATCATTAGAGAGAAATTTGGGACGTGTGGGCGCCCCTTAAGTGAGCCATGAAACCATTCGCCGACCGTTCATTGAGCCACGAGGCCACTACTTCCTCCACGCACAGCCTGATAGACCCAACATGCGCCTCGGACGGTGCATCTCCAGCTCGACCATCCCAACACCCTTACACCACAAGCCACCTCATGCCCACAACAACCTGCTCCTCCTTGAACGTCCCACCCCTAGCCTTCCCAATTTGCCGCTGGTACCTCGTCCCCTCGACATATCCAACACTGCTTCCCTTGCACAGATCTGGTATCTTGAAGTTCGAGATAGCTTGTTCACTTGTCTGCTCATCAGGGTTCCATACATTACGATTGCGCTTTCCCCCCGATTTACTCGGAGAAGAAATGGACGCATCCGAGTCGTGTGCGGTGGCTTTCTTGGCGAGGCTGGACGCTAGAAGGGAATTGATAGGAATCGGCGGCCCGTAGGGTGAGCGGTGGGCGCCATGATAACCTTCATGCGGCGACGGCGTGGTCGGGTTTGAGCGCGCCTGTCCGTTGACAGGGACAGAACACGGACTGCCTGCGAGGGCAGAGGCGCGACTGCGCTTCTCGGGTGTCTGCCGTGCTGTTTGAACGATTTGGCTCAGGTTGTGGACACGAGACGATCGCTCGAGCTCCTTGCGTTTTTCAGGCGTGCAATGCGCGGACCTGATGATCTGGCGTACGAGCGGACCGTCGGGCTCAGCGCCTGAAGCGATGGCGAGCGCGATACGCTCTTCGTCCAGCTTGGCGTCGTAGTCGCTGTATGGTGGGAGAGGCGGTCCTGTTTGTTTGGTAGGAGTCGGGCCGAAGGCTGGCAGGGGTGTTGGCAGAAATGCTGGCATGAAACCAGGGTCAAGTGGCGGCAGCGATGGCAGTCCTGAATTTGGAGGAAGTGTGGCGAGTGAGTGGGTGCGAATATCAGTAAGATCCGGAAAAGCACTCTCATCGAGCTGAGGGAGCGTCGGGGCGCAGGGATGAGCGTGGAGGTGAGTAGGGTTGATCGTAGCCCGATCAAACTCCGTCGTCGCATCGACGGACATGTCTGCGCTTCGGCGGGGATGAAAATGCCCTGTCTCCAGGTGCGGGTTCAGGGTGTCGGCGAGGCTTGACATGGTCTTGCCGTATCGGCTCTCGTTTCTTGCCGGAGACTGTGGGATCACCTCGCAGACCGGCTTCGACGCTAACAGTGCGCTTTCCAAGGCATTCAGCTTCTGCTCGCTTACATCATCTTTGAGATCATGGAGGGCCTTGCGGCGGTTGTTGGCATTCATTTGGCGGATATCCGTCAACCGCTGTCGCAGGGTCCTGTTAGTCTGCACTCTACCGCGAGAGTTTTCAAATGGTGCGATTATCTTGTCAAGGTCAGCACGGTCCAGTATAGCATCGTACTCGTCGTCGATTGCCTTGGGTCTGCGGCGGCGAGGTGGCGTCTCTGAGACTGGCTTCGGTCGCGGTTGAGAATTCTGCGCTAGCGGTACCTCAGGGGAGCTATCAGCGAGCTTGTGCTGGAGGCGAACGTTGGAATTGAACGGGTACTTTTCATCGAAGGGCGCATTAAGACTGGGAGGCGGCGGAGTGCCGGCTTTCTGCATCATGTCTGTCATTTCGTCTTGCGCAGCGCTCTGCACCGCGCCATGCATGACTTCCTGCATTGTATCGCCCTCAGCCGATCCGGAATAGCCTGGATCGATCATGCGGGTTGGCTCAGTAACATAGCCGAGTGTTGGTCCGTACTTCGATCCGGTGCCAGCCGTGATGGCCAGATCGACCACGGCAAGCGCACTTTTGTCGCGAACACGCTCGGGCAGATTCATCTCAGATAAGGCCAAAAGCAGCTCGCTTGATGGGCAGCAGTCTCCGTACTGGTCACATCCACGGAGAGATGCTTCTTCTTTTAATTTACTGCAAATCCCAGCCCAGCGCTCCTCGGCCTGTGCAGGCGGCAGCTGACCAGCTTCTGCTCGGTAAACCCACGGCTTCTCCAATTGACGATGGACTCTTGTGCCAGTGAAGCGCACACGGTTGTCTTTCAATTCAACGGCGGCACCTCGCGTGTTAACAAAGCTAATGCCAACAAGCTCGCCGTTGATGAAGACTTCCATCTTAAGATCGATACCGAGGCCGTTGCTCTTCGGCGCCTTGGGCAGGAACGATTCGTCGCTGGCACTCACGGTCAGGCAAAGGGCCTTAGCGCGGTTGTTGCTATTGAGGATGCCGCGCTGAGGGCTGCTGTTGGCGAGACCAAACTTGGCAGGGCTGGGCGTTGTAGCAAAAGAGCTCAGTGGCGAATCTGCATCGTCAAATGGGTCACTGGGCGCATCCTTGAGGGAGTCGCTGTCATGACCACCGATGGCAACTTCCCCTTTGAAGCTATACACGGGTTGCACGTTAGCTCCTGCCTCGACGACGAAGACTGGAATGTCATGCTTTGCTCCTAGGAATTGCATAGCGCCGCTTGTGCTGCCGTCCGCACCAACAACGTTCTCTGGCAATTTTATTGCGGTGGAAAAGATGTCGTCAATGCGTTCGGCATCCAGTCTCTGCTGCTCGCGCATGCGCTTGTCGATTACATTTGAACACGTGGATGCCAGATCTGCCACCGTGAGCGAGGCGGACAGCCCGATAGCGTTGTAGGTCGGCATCGTTGAGCGATACACAATGTGGGTTGCCTAGCTTCTTGTCAGCGATCGGGCGTTGCGACCACCAGCGGTGACAAGATTGGCTGCGGCGGCACCGGTGTTACTGTCAAAGCGGGTGGCAGGAGAACAAACGCAGTCTTCTTGGTACTGGCCTTGTCCACTTGACCGCGGGAACTTGTCGAAAGATTGTATTGTTTGTGCACTTGTTGTTGTCACCCCGGATGCTCCGAGGGTTGGCGCTAGCATGACCCTGCGTGTTTCGAGATCTGCAGGCGAGGAAGGTACGACAGCTTCGGAAGGCGCGACCTGCTAGTCATCCTCCATCGCTCTCAATGTTCGAGGGCGATTTCGGCCTTGACGTGCTTCTAACCCTTGACAAAGCTGAGGCAAAGTGATCACTGACCAGCTATGTGTTGCGGTACTTCAGCCCATTGGTTCAGTCCGGATGCCGATTCGCTCACCCTCGAGCGTGTCACCCAGCTCCTGTATTGTACGATCGTACACTCTCGCGAGCTGCATATCCCAGCTTTCATCTTCCTCGTCCTCATCTTCCGTATTGAGCTCCTCTCCTTCTATGACCAAGTCACCATCCCTATCTACATCTACGTCTTTTGCATCTACGGCACCCTCCTTCTCCTCATCGGCTTCCAGATCGAACTCCCCCCTTTTGAACGCCTCCATGATCCCCACCCTTGTCCTCTCGACCCCACTACGGAGCCGTACCTTCCATCTTCGTCCGTCCACCCTGCACCATCAAGCTTACAACATACCTCACTTAGCGCATCCACGCGCGATGCAGTAGCCTCTCGAGTCTCATCGTAGCTTGCTATTCCTTCAATGCCGCCCTTATAGAAATCTGCCGATTTTGAGATAAGAAATCTCGTCGTTGCCAGACTCGCCATGGCTAACCACTCAATTTCGGGAGGCTTCATGCTCTCACCTCCCACATCCTCTGCCCGCTCAGCTTCCACGACAAACGCTTCGCCCCTCCCGCACCCTCGCGCTCACCCTCTGAAGGCTGGAAGCAGCAAAGAATCCACATTCATTAGACATGTCGATCAGCAACTACTCTACATCCAGCGACGTTTCGCAAAGCGCACTTCGCCCGACCTACCGTACGCATCACATACTCTGAATGATGACGCGGTAGCAGAACCACCAGATAGTACAAGCTACGGGAAGACTTGGAAAGAAGATGCGAAGGGCTACAGTAGCATGCGCCCAGCTTGCCGCGACATCGAGGAGTTGGTGGACTTGATATGGATTTCTGGCACGCCGTCGCTGCAAATACCGTATCTCATCAACTTGGCGTTGCTCTTGAGCACGATCGTCACATCTATGCCACCGAGTCCGAAGGAGTTGTTCATGTGTCTTGGGAAGTTGGACAGGTGCTTCGCGAGCTTGATTCAAGGGAGGGATATTG
>DAHZQE010000334.1:0-14731 GCA_027409005.1 Ferrimicrobium sp.
ATCGATACTACCCTTCACGCGATCCTCGGTGGAGCCAAGCGGAATCTCGACAAAGGGAGCGTCATTGCCAAGCAAGGAAGCCAACCCGCGAGCCAGCGTCGTCTTGGCCGACCCCGGTGGACCAATCAGAAGGACACCACCAATGGTCGGATCAACTGCAAGGAGCTTCAACGCCAGCTTTGCCTGATGCTGACCGACAACACCATAGAAGGAGAGTTGATTCGTCATCGTCCGCTCTCCTCCAGATCGCCCTCTACACCTACGATCGTTCGACGCAGATCGGCGACTCTCTGCTTGGATGCGGCCCACATACCGCGTTCATGAGCCTCGAGCAATCGCTCACAGATCGACACCAACGCGGTCGGATTGACCTTGGCGAGGAACTGCTGCCGAGTGGCGTCCTTCACGTAGCTATCGTGCACCGCGTCATACATCCAGTCCTTCGCTACATGGGCAGTCGCATCGTAGCCAAAAAGGTAGTCAACGGTTGCCGCCATCTCAAAGGCACCCTTGTAGCCATGGGTCATCATCGCATCGAGCCACTTCGGATTCAAAACTCTAGAACGCACCACCCTCGCAGCCTCCTCTTCGATTCCACGCACCCTTGGCTGCTCAGGATTGGCTGAATCTCCAAAATAGCCCCGCACGCCGGCGGCACCCAAAGCTCGGGCCGCAGCCACCATGCCACCGTGCTCCTGAAGATAGTCATCGGAGTCAAAAATATCGTGCTCTCGATTGTCCTGGGCCTTATATGCCACCTCTAGCGTGCTGAGTCGTTCCTCGAGGCGACTGCGGTTCGGCACACCATATCCGCCTCGTGAATAGCTAAACCCGCTCCAGGTCAGGTAGACCTCCGAGAGATCATGATCATCATGCCAGGATCGACTCTCGAGCAGCGGCAGGATCCCTGACCCATACGACCGAGGCGAAGGTCCAAAAATCCTCTCCGTCACTCCCGCTTGGGCAACCGGGTTGAGCTCGCCTTCAGCAACCTCCTTGGCAACGAGTTCAAAGGCCTCGTCGAGGAGATCTATCGCTGACGGAAACGCGTCACGAAAGAAACCGGAGATTCGACAGGTGACGTCCACTCGTGGGCGACCAAGCTCCGCGATCGGCACCAGCGTGAGTCCACTCACGCGGTGTGAGATCGCATCCCACTCCGGTTGGACTCCCAACAATGCCAAGACCGTCGAGATATCGTCGCCTCCTGTTCGCATCGCCGCCGTACCCCACAACACAACTCCGATACTGCGCGGGAATCGACCCTCGTGTTCATGTCTAAACCGTTCGAGCATCGCATCAGCCAAGCGTTGGCCAGTCAGAAACGAGATCTGGGTTGGCAACGATCTAGGATCGACCGAATAGAAGTTTCTGCCCGTTGGCAAGGCGTGTGCCATCCCTCGTGTCGGTGCCCCCGACGGCCCGGCAGCCACTGCTCGACCTGCCAACGCAGCCATAACCGCGTCAACCTCACCTGATGTCGCCGCTAAGTTGGGTACAAGCACACTACCGATCCAACCAAGTACACCGCGCAGCTCGCTGCTGATCGGGCAGGTAAGACCAAGCGAATGGCAGAACTGCTCGTCATCGAAGACCTCGATTGCAAAGTCGTGATCAGCAAAGGCCCACAGGAGTTCGGTAACCCGTTCATCATCCTCGTCTACCTCAAGGCGAGTTGGGGCCGATGACTTGGCCGCCACCAGCGGACGCAAGGCAATCGCATCGAGCTGAGGCACCCTAGTGATGGCAACAAGCATGTCAATAAGTGCCTGACCAATCGGCGGTGAGCCCAATATATGGAGCCCACCTCGAATCAAGGAGTCCTTTAGCTCACATAGATAACCATCTACATGCAGAAGAAACTCATCAAAAAGATCGTGTTCAACATTTGGTGCATCGGTGACCCCCATGTCCTCATGGAGCTTCGCTTTCTCGATCAGCTCCCAGATCTGGGCTCGGATAGCCGGGAGTTTGCTGGGATCAAGCGCACTAATGCGTTGATGTTCATCCATCAACATCTCGAGACGAGCGAGGTCACCGTAGCTCTCAGCGCGAGTCATCGGTGGGACCAAGTGGCCAATCAAGACAGCATGTGTGCGTCGTTTCGCCTGCGTCCCTTCACCTGGATCGTTAATCACGAACGGATACACCACCGGCAAAGTCCCAAGAATAGTGTCAGGATAGCAGGTGGGCCCCATCCCCACCGACTTGCCCGGCAGCCACTCTGCAGTTCCGTGCTTGCCGAGGTGACATAGTGCATCTATATCAACGATCGACTCCAACCAGTGATAGAAGGCCAGATAATGGTGTGTCGGAGGAAGCTCGGGCGAGTGGTAGATTGCGATTGGATTCTCGCCATAACCTCGCGGCGGCTGGATGGCTACGGTTAGGTTCCCGAACTGAAGCGCCGGGAACACGAGCCGATCATTCTCCAGGTAGATCGATCCAGGTGGTGGCCCCCAGCTCGCTATAACAGCCTGCTGAAGCTCTTCTGGCAGTGTTCCAAACCAGGCGGTATAGACATCGACGTCGAGACCAATGCCACCGTGTGCTCGTACGGCTGGATGCTCGTAATCGATCAGATCCCCGAGTTGCGCCATCAGCTCATTGGCATCATCTTCCAACTCCTCAATCAGGTAACCCTCGCTAGCCATGCGCTTCGCAAGCACCATCAGACTCGCGGGAGTATCGAGACCTACTGCGTTTCCTAGTCGTGAACGTTTGGTTGGGTACGCAGACAGCACCACAGCGATACGCTTGTCGACGTTCGCCTTTCTGCGAAGCCGAATTAGCCTTAGTACAAACTCCATCAGTCGCTGGGTACGTTCCCGGTCGAGACGATAGGCGCTGATGCTTGCTCCAAAACCCTCATCCTCATCGATCAACTCCTTGAAGGCCACCGGGATGGTGATGATACGCCCATCGAACTCTGGCATCGCTACGTTCATCGCCACGTCGATGGGGCGAAGCCCCGCTTGACTCTCCTGCCACCGAGATCGTGGGGTTGTGGAGATCAGAGCTTGGAGTACGGGCACTCCAAGCGTAGCGAGCTGGCCCGCCTCCCATGCGAGAGCATCGGCATGGCCAGCGGCTAGCACCGTTGCCAGCACTACATCCGGCTGTGTCGCACCGACCAAGTCAACAACCGAGGCTTCACCATCGCCAACTCTTAGCGAGTAGGCGTAGTAGACATCGATTGCCAACCGATTGGCCACGGCGACGTCTACTAGATCTCGCACAAATGAGAGGTTTCCAGATATCACATGGGCACGATAGATGATCAGTGCAACTCGACCACGAGGATC
This sequence comes from Ferrimicrobium sp., assembly GCA_027409005.1. Taxonomy (GTDB): domain Bacteria; phylum Actinomycetota; class Acidimicrobiia; order Acidimicrobiales; family Acidimicrobiaceae; genus Ferrimicrobium. The sequence goes on from DAHZQE010000334.1 coordinate 3,306, forward strand.
CTCATGAGCTGCCCTCATGAGACAACCGAAGGATGGAATCTCCTCGAGAGCTGTGAAACCATATCCGGTTCGCGTAACGGTGTCGGAGAGGAAACGGACGAGATTGCTGAGGTTAGAGACCCCTCCCTCGACTAGATAACGAAACCCCTCCTCCCAAATACCCGCGGATACCGTCGACGCATCCATCATCTCACGGTCTAGTGCGTTGTCTCCCGGATAGCAGACGAAGGGGATACCACGGCTCCGACACTGACGAGCAAGCTCAGGAAACCAACGGCTCGCTTGGGCTCCACCGAGCAACCTGATTACAACGATACGAGAACCATCCAGCAGATCATCAACCCCAGAGATGGAGTCGATCTGGCGTACATATAGAGCAAACTCCTCCGGCAAGTCCTCCCACACACTACGCAGCGCCAACACCTCGGTATCTGCATTGGTCAGATAGACAAACTTCTCCACTCGTTCCTCCCGGTACACGTTGGACCCAGGCTAGCGGCCCAGTTGGTCGAGAGCTAGAAGTCGCTCTACATCAAGACTCGTGTCGAGCACCTCGGCAAGATGATCGATACTCTTTTCGACAAAGATCTCAAAGCACAGGTGACTCACGAAGACACGATCGCGTGCTCGGGCAAGAGAGGAGAGAAATGAGGTTCGAAAACTATCGTCATCGAAGATGCCATGGATGCTTGTGCCGTAGACTTGGCCATCACGACAAGCCCCCTCCTCCATCAAGTGAAGCTGACCGCATACCTCTGCGGTTCCCGGTTTAGCCGTCAACCGAAAAAGCGGATCCTCTCTTGCGTTTACCCTTCCATGATGGATCTGGTAGCCAGTGATGCTCGCGTCCCCAAAGCTCGGTGCCGACCCAACGACGTTTGCCAACACCTTCTCTTCGCAGAAGACCACCTGGGCCCGGAGCATGCCAATACCGTCGACGTGGCCAACCGATGACTCAACCGAGTCCTCGATATCCGTCGCCAGCATCTGGTATCCACCACAGACGCCAAGGAGCCAACCACCTCTATCTAGCAACCTCTCCAACGCCGGTACAAATCCATTGGCCCGCAACCACTCGAGTGCATAAACGGTCGCCTTTGTCCCCGGCAAGATCACTAGGTCAGCGTCGATTAGGTCATCAGGTCGACGGACAAAGCGAAGATCAACCTCCGCCTCCAGGATGAGCGGATCAAAATCGGTGTAGTTGGCCAAGTACGGCACCTCCACCACGCAGACCCTGAGATGACCCTGGCTAACGTGCGACGCTGACGTCGACTCTGTCGTGGACGCAGCTAGCCGTGTGACCCCAAGATTGATCGCATCCTCTCCTGGAAGATAACCCTCGATTATTGGCAGATTGCCGAACCATTGCGTCTGGAGTCGCCCTACCAGCGTCTCGATGCCCGCCTCGAGAATCGCACCGTCTCCACGAACACGGTTGATGATAAAACCTCGCAAGATCGCTCGATACTGATCTGGAATGAGCGTGAAGTGGCCATAGATCGAGGCAAAAACACCACCAGGCTCGAGATCTCCAACTACCACCGCCCCGATTCCAGCAGCCTTAGCGAAACGGAGGTTAGCTAAGTCTCCGTCGAACAAGTTGATCTCTGCGGCTGACCCAGCGCCTTCGGCGATGACGAGCTCGTGGCTCAAGGAAAGCTCCTCATAGGCACTAACCACCCTCGTTAGCAACTCTCGTTTAGTAGCCACCCAGTTACCGCTGCCTATCTCACCGATAGACTGACCACCCACGATCAGCTGCGAGCGTGACGGAGCGGTTGGCTTAATCAACACCGGGTTCATCAAGACCGATAAGTCGACCCCCGCTGCACGAGCCTGCACGGCCTGGGCTCGCGCAACCTCACCGCCGTCAACCGCAACCGCAGAGTTGAGCGCCATATTCTGCCCCTTGAAGGGCGCAACCATAATCCCTCGCTGATGGCACCAACGCAGTAACCCTGTAACTATCAACGACTTTCCAACGTTGGAGCCAGTACCTGCAATCAACACTCCCTTGCCTGGAAGCGACGTCATTGACGAACCGATCTCACAACTAACACACGCGTTGCCTTAGCGGTCGGTAGTAGATTTTGGACTCCATCATGGCCCAGTGTAGACGCACCCAAATTGCGACAGCAGCTGCTGTCGACTCAACTCAGTGGATAAAGATGGCGATGACTGCGATCAAGAACAGTACAAGCAGGTAACTCAGGTAGGCGTTCAGCTGTCCGCTCTGCAGCGGGCTAAACAGCCTTGCCAGTCGACTGACTCCGCTTCGTAGCAGTTCGATCAGCCCAGCTCCAACCATTGGCGCCTCGGCGGCGTGATAGCTTAGCTGTTCAAGTACATACCCTTTGTCGCGGTAACTTCGTTCCGTCTCGGTCTTCGGGCGATAAAGGAATGAATAGACGGTGCGCAAGGGGTTAGAGAAGGCAAACGCAGTCGTGGCACTCGCCGCCATATCAACCACCTCTCCCCCACTCCAGGGAGGCACACGCCGGGGCTTGAAACGTCGAACCACCAAGAGGATCGGTAGGATGGCGAACAATGCTCCGACGATCACGAACTTGACAGGTGAGATAAATGCGAACCCACTGGACAGAGGAACGATCAACAGCCCGTCAACTAGGGCCTTGGCACTGGCAGGATCCGGCCAGGAGGCTCGGCGCATCATCGGCTCCCAAAAAACAAGGCTGATAGCCGCAGCTAGGTTCGCCAAACCGAGGATGATCACACCCAGTCGATTCGCGAGCCCGACAGCCTTCCCGTCACGCCTAGCTCCCAGGAGACCAACTCCGTAAAGTTTGACGAATGTGGCGAGTGAGAGCGCCGCTGAAAGAGCAAGCCCAGCCCCCACCAGGATGAGCGTCGTCCGTCCCGCGAGCGAGGTGAGCGTGAAATCATGGAAAAGTGCCTCGAAGAGGAGCCACTCGGTCACAAAACCCATAGCTGGCGGCATCGCTGAAAGGCTCATCGAGGCGATCAAGCCACCCACTCCGACCGTCCACGGAAATTCGTGGGCGACTCCCGTCTGCTCGACTTGGTAGTTGTCGTCACGCTCCGCCTTCACATGCGAGGCTATGAAGAGACTCGCCTTCGCGAGACTGTGACCCATCAGGTGCAAAATCCCAATCAGCCAACACAGACCCGCAAGCTCCGACTGACCACCAGCCTGAAATATCAGCGCCGCTCCCAAGGCAGCGATCGCAATACCGGCGTTCTCAACTCCTGAAAGTGAGAGCAAACGGCGCCAATCGCGTTGCTGAAAGGCATAAAGGATGGCTACAATCGCCGAAAGCATTCCAGCGCCTGCCACTACCACCCCTAGGAAAAGTGTCGAACCCGCATGGACTGGAAGCCAAAGGAGCAGCGCCCGACCTAGAGCAAAGTAGGCAGCATTCAAGACAACCGAGGAAAGAACAGCACCTGTCGGTCCATCGGCGGAACCGTAGGCATCGGCAACCCAGGAGTACAAGGGAACAACTCCAAGTTTTGCCCCAAAGCCCACCAGGAATAGTAGACCTATTATCGCCGAGACAACCACCCCACGCGCAGCCCAATCGGAACGAAAGCTTGCAAACCCAAGGTGAGGTCCAAGGAGTGCTACCGCTGCAATCAACGCTACGCTCCCGACCTCTAGCAACGCCAACATCGAGAGCGTCGCCCGAGAGCCTTTGCCATCGGCCCTGTTCGACAAGATCATGACGGCGCCGCCCAGGCTCATGAGTTCCCAACCAAAGATCATCGATGCACCGTTGTTCAGTCCCGTCAAACAGAGCACGCCCAGTAACGCAAGTGCTACACCAAAAGACCACCAGCTCCCTGGTTCACGACGCACCCACACAGCGATCACCACTGCCAGCCAAGCAGGAGCAAGGATCAGCAGCGCTGCGGGATCCATCCGCCAGACGAGTGGCTGATTCTCCAGGACAAAGAGGTGTAAGGTGCTCGTCCCGTTCGGCAATCCGAGCATGTCGGAGATGAAACCGACCACGACACCGAGCAAGACAGCCAACCGGGCGACGATCGGCGCCTTCGGTGAGACCCTGATGAGATTGGACACGATCCCAACTAGGAACAAGGCCGCGGCTATCTCCATGCCTAAGGTCGCCATCTGGGAACTACTCACCGTCCACGTCCAACGAGCGAAAGCAAGGCATCGATTAGCACAATCGGATGTGGCGGACACCCCGGCACCCAGAGGTCAACTGGAAGAATGCCCTCCAACCCCTGATGAGCGTTGTATCCGCCGCCATTGGTCCCGCCTGAGATAGCGCAGACCCCAGTGGCGACTACGTACTTCGGCTCCGGCATCGCCTCGTAAGTCGAGATCAGCGGCTCGTACATGGGATTCGTTACAGGGCCAGTGACCAACAATACATCGGCAAAGCGAGGGGAGGGTGTAAAGAAAACACCGAAACGATGCAGGTTATAGTATGGGTTATCGAGGGCAGAGATCTCTGATTCACAACCGTTGCAGGAACCACAGTCGATATGTCGCACGAACAAACTCTTGCGCAACCGCCGTCGATCGCCACTCGGAACCAACTCCGCCGAGATCTCAGTGGAGTTGACATGCCGCCGCAATCCACCTCTATCGTTGCTGGCGCGCGTCAGTTTTGACGGGAGTATAAGTACTCCTTCCGGGCACGCCTCCACGCACAAATTACAACCGATGCACGACCCTTGATCGAGCTCCAAGCCACCGACAACCGAGATCGCCTCCGTCGGACAGCTGCTTGCACAGAGATCACAACCATCAGGGCACCCATCCACGATCGGCTCCGGCAACCCAGTCATCCCATCGACATCATCGACTGGCCACGCAACCGTCTTCACTCCACCTCGGAGCCCGCGATATGTCCATGCAGGCATCGCTACGACCTCCTAACGATCATTTCCAGCCAACGACAGCCCAAAACTGGCCTCGTTGATTGCGTAATCCATCATGTTGGTACCATCTACGGTGTAGGGAAAGACTCGCCAGTTTGAGAAGGACGGTTCCTTGATCTTGACTCTGGACAACTTGCCATGATCGAGATAGACGGCGTAGATCAAGGTGCCTCGCGTCGCTTCTACCCACCCGAGACCCTCGACGGCATCCGGAATCCCAGTTCCGTTGCTGTCAGCCATGACTGGACCATCCACAAGCTGGTTGGCGAGCTGACCGATGATGGCGAACGAAGCAAAAATCTCATACTCTCTGATAAGAGCCCTAGCGCGAGCATCGCCAGCTGACGCATCGGGCACAATGAACTGGAGGTCGCCATAGCCACTGTAAGGATGGTCGCGCCGAAGATCCCTATCGAGTCCGCTGGCTCGCTCAATTGGGCCAGTCGCGCCTTGAGCAAGCGCCATCTGGGTGCCAAGGACTCCGGTCGTCTCCAATCTATCTAGGTAGCTCCGAGTGCCAGAGAGCGCATTGAGATAGGTTCTTGCCCTCTCTTCGAGCTCCGCGAGCTCCTCCTTTAGTCCATCCGTATCCAGATCCCTGCGCAAACCACCTGGCACAATCAGCCCTCGGAGAAATCGACTGCCGGTGAGACGCGCATTCAACTGCTTGGCAAGCTCCCCAAGGTAGTGTCCTTCGGCGTCGGCAACCTTCAGGGTTGTCAACTTCGACAACAGCCCGAAATACTGGAGATGATTGTAGAGACGCTCAAGCTCAGCGAGTAGAGCACGCAACTGCTGGGCTCGCCTTGGAACGCTAATTTCAAGGGCATCCTCGCATGCGAGAGCAAACGCAAAGGCATGGGCTGCGCTGTCGATCCCTGACACTCGTTCCGCTAGTGGTGCCCCCTGATGCGGCAACTTGCCCTCGAAGCGAGTCTCCATTCCTCGGTGTTTATAGAACAATCGTGTCTCTAAATGGACTATACCCTCACCGGCATAGGAAAATTGGAAGCTCGCAGATTCCACTACGTCAGCACGCACAGGCCCAAAACGCAGTTGCTGCAGATTGGCATCACCGACAGTCGGCATCGTTAGCGCGGTCGAGGCGAACTCGAAAGGCGTAGAGTACTGTGACTGTCGTTCTAGGAACGCTGCTGGCACTCGTGCCCCTTCGTGGAGAACGAATCGCCTGGTATCAGGTGCTCCCTCGAACTCGACTCCGTAAAGATCAGAGATTTCGCGCTCGTAGGATCCTGCCGACGGTATCAACAACGCAAGCGACGGCACGCTCACCCCAGGCGGCACCAGAAGCCGCCATAACCGATATGGCTCACGAGCCTCGCTACTTGCGAGATAACTAAGCTCAATACCGTCTTCAACTCGGCGACCCCAGATGGCCTGCAACCTCCTGTAGGTTCGCGGTGGCGTTGTCGGATCGACGGCTAGATCCGATAAAAGCGATGTCAACCGAGAGGGATCGCTAAAGACGATCTCATTCCATGTCGCCATCAGTGGCCACCAAACGTAGCAGCGATATGGGTAAAGTAAATCCATAGAGGATGCGGCCACCATACACCCAATACCAGGACAATCGTCACCGCCACCAGCATCGGCGCCACCGAGGTTATCGGCAATGCGTGAACACTACCGTCATGGGGGTGATGATGACGTGGGCCGGCGAAGAACATCTTACGGAAGTGACCCATAAAGCCGATAAATATGACGATCAGAGCTACACCCATCACACCAACGGCCCAGGGGTTCGCACTCACGATGCCACCACGAGCAATGGTGAGCTCACTTAAAAACAGTCCAAACGGAGGGGCACCCACAGCCGCCACCGCTGCGGCGAGCCAGGCTGCTCCCATTACTGGAAACCTATCCGCGATCCGACGGACGCCTGCTATCTGGCGGGTTCCATAAGACTCAATTACGTTGCCGGCACCAAAAAACACCGCAGACTTGGTGAGTGAATGATTGAGCATCTGGTAGAGCGCACCTACAGTCCCCAACACACCACCAAATCCAAATCCGAGAGCGATGATCCCGATGTGCTCGACGCTCGAGTACGCCGCCAGCCGCTTGATACCACGCTGGCGTGTAATGAAGAGAGCCGCGACCACAAGGCTGGCGACTCCCAGAATAACGAGTGCCCTGCTAGCATCAGCGCCCATGCTCGTCTTGCGTAGAACCCCTAGGTAGCGGACTATCCCCAGCATTGCACAGTTCAACAACCCACCCGAGAGCATTACCGAGACAGGAGTTGGGCCCTCAGAGTGGGCGTCCGGCAACCAGGTGTGCATCGGCGCGAGCCCTGCCTTGGTGCCAAAACCAACGAGCACGAGCAAGAACGCTACCAAGAGAAGAGAGGGATCAGCCTTCGGGGCGATAGCCTCAAAACTCGCCCATGTCATTGGATAGTTCTCACCGCGAATGAACGTTCCAGCGAAGTAGAACAAAATAGTTCCAATCAGAGCAAGCGATAACCCCACAGCCACGACGACCAGGTACTTCCAAGCCGCCTCGATCGCGCGTCGGTTTGGCTCAAGTCCTACCAGTACCGCACTCACCAGCGTAGTCAGATCAATTCCGACCCAATAGAGCCCAGGATTGTTCTGGATAGGAGAGAGGATCATGATCAACGCAAAACAGGCGAACAGGCTGTAGAACACCTTGAGCGAACGCGGGGAGCGTCCCTGTTCTCGAAGATATCCTCGGGCGTACACGGTTGCAAACAGATAGACGACAGCTAGACATACCAACACCCAAACGCCAAACGGATCGACCAACAACAACGAGTCGACTCCAACCACGCCTCGGCTCGGAACGATAATAAGTAACCAGAGGACTAAGACCAGATCTATCGCCGCCGCCGCTTGATTTGCAGACTCGGCCACGACAGGCCGAGGAGCGACGATAGAGAGCAGTGCCGCTGCGGCGGTGACAGCCAGGATGATGAAGATCAGAGTCCAAATCATCCGGTCAACTCCCTCATGATGCGGACATCTGTAACACCAAGGCGACTTCGCAAGGAACGAGCAAGCACCGCATAGGTGGCGATAATCACTAACAGGTCGAAGAGAAACACGATCTCGAGGAAGAAAGGAAGCCCGGGGACGAGAATCAATGATCCAGCGAGTACTCCGTTCTCGATCATCAGAAGACCAAGAAGGCTCGACAACGCCTCAGTCCGCAGTGCAAGCGTCAAGAATGCGATGAACTCAACACCGAGGAGTACAGTGAATGCGAGTATGCCCACAGACGATAGCCGCGGCAGTTGGTTATGCACCTCCTCGGCTATGACAAAAGCCAAGATGACTAGAATCCCACCGACCACCAAAGTGGAACTCGAACGAAAAATCGGTGTCTGTTCCCGCCCAACTCCAGTACGGTCGAGCAGCCTTGTGACCAAGAAAGGAATCAACAAACCCCGAATCACAATCGTGAGTACGGCGATGCCGTAAAGCAACGGATAATGCCCCCATGCGGCAACAATGATCGAGATCGCCGCGATCACCCACGACTGCAGCGCGAACGCATAGACATGATTGCGCACCCAATGAGAGCCAAGGATGACGAAACTCAGAATCAGAACGACAAAGAGGGAAAGGCTTAGTATCGCCACCACAATCGGATGGTGTGGTATTACTTGCATGCTGCCTGCCTCATAGAACCTGCCTTGCTACTACGGCGAGCACCGCCAAGACCAAGGCGAGCGCGAGCGGCTCCTGGTAACGGAAGAATCGCAACCTCGACTGTACAGTCTCAATCACCACCATGATGACCGCTACAATCAACCACTTTCCAACGAGCACAACCGCGCTTAGCAGTACGCTGGGGAGCGATCCAGTCGATGAGAGTCCCCAAGGAATAGCAAGCACATTCAAGAAAATCGTATAGAGAATTGCCTGCTTCATCCACGACGACCAACGCAGGAGGCCGAGCATGGGCCCTGAGTACTCAAGGACTCGTGCCTCACCAATCATGTAGACCTCGTAGTGGATCGAGGAGTGGATTGGCAATCGCTCAGTCTCCACAGTGAGCAAGATCAAGAATGCAGCCACAAAAAAGAGGTGGGCTGGACTGAGATAGGTGGCCAAGCTCGTGACCAGAAGGTGATTCACAACGAAGGGCAACATCGACTCTGCCAACAGAGTGATGCCAATAAAGACCATGATAAGACTGGGCTCGGCGAGTATCGCCAGAATGGACTCCCGCGAACTGCCCATGCCCCCAAAAGGATGACCTGCGTCGAGCCCCGAGAGACTTATAAAGAAGGCGGCAAGCGTCAAGATCAGACCGCCTCCCAGAATATCGCCGATGTTTGAGAGTGGCAGAGGAAAATTAGTTAAGACTGGAATCAACATCGGAACGATCATCATCGCAACAAAGGCGACGATGGGAGTGAGCCAGAAGATAAACGAAGCTGAGTCTGGAACCAACTGCTCTTTATGAAAATACTTCCAGAGGTCGCGGTAAGGCTGCAAGATCGATGGTCCGCGGTTCCCCTGCACTCGTTCTTCGGCAAAGACTATAAACCCGTGTATCAACGGCGAAAGCAACAATATAGTCAGCACTTGACCGATCTGTAGCAGCACATCGCTCACTACTTAACGACTCCTCCGTCTCGACACACCCAACTAACCTTGCGGCAGCGGCTACACCTTATCAGAGGAGTCATCAGCCAATTCGGCGTTGCAAGGTGGACTCCATCACCCTTTGGACTGATCCTAGTCTCCATCCAAGCCGATGTCAAAATTTCTGATCACCTCACTCGGTCCTTGCACTTGACACACTGACGGCCACTCGCCGGCATGTCCTCATGAACAATCATTTTCGCAGACGTCTAGTCCAAACCAAGAATCAGGGAACACTCCGGCCAGGCGGCCCATCCAGCCTGGCGTTGCTCTATTTGAGCTGCCTGATCCTGCGTAGAAGGACTCGCGGCGGATGGCAATCCACTGAATCCAAGACCTGCCCATGTCGAGGCCGAAAATTGATAAGCGCCGTAATAACCGTTTCCAGTGTTGTCTTGATAATTGCCTCCAGACTCGCAGTTGCGTAGCGCGGCGAACGCTTGTGAGCTTGGGGGAGCTGGACTACCTCCCCACTGACTGCCAGCACCTCCGGTTGAGACCGCAGTACTCACCCCGACCGCGCTCGGCGCTCCCTGGGCTGCCGGTTGCGGTCCAGCTTGGGCGGCTGCCTGTTGCTGGGCTGCCTGAGCGGCTGCCTGTTGCTGGGCTGCCTGTTGCTGGGCTGCTCGACGTGCTGCGAGAGCTAGTTCTTGCTGTCGCGCGACAGCCTCTTGTTGGAGTCTTTGCTGTACGAGCACGGCGATCTGACCGTGCACCGATGTCAAAGTTGCCTGCTCTCTCGCCACACCTGACTGCAACGAGACCAGGTCCTGGGCTAAGCTCTGTTGAGTCTGGGATGCAGCCGCAACATCACGGGCATCCGAGGCGACGAGTGCCGTTACAGCTTGCTGATCACGCCGATAGGCAGTGATCACGTTAACCACATAGCCACTAGCTACGTTCTCGTAAGTGGACTGTGTTGCAACATTATTCTGATTCGTGTTCAACGCGTCAATGACCGCACTCGAACCTGGGGCATCGGTAAACTTCGCTATCGCATAACTCACCAGGAGTTGCTTCTCAGCAGCGAGTTCGGCACGCGACCGGGAGAGTTGGGCATTCACCTTTGCGAGATTCGCCTGATCGGTTACGAGTCTCGCACGTGCGCTAGCGGCCTGCACCGCCACCGCGCGAATCTCACTCGACTGCGCACTAATCTGCTGGCTGAGTTGGGTAGCTCTGTTCTGAAGTTGCGCCTGCGAAGCGCTCGTCAATATCGAACGTGGAGCAGGGAAAAACGCCAAGCTAATGAGCCCCGCCGTGAAGGCAACTCTATTTGCAACTGCTCTCGCTGGCATAGGCACGTCAGCACTCCATCCTTCGCGTTTCTTCATCATAGCAGTAACAGAAAGCGACTACAGTTTTTGGCCTCTGCACCTGCCTTTTCTCAACTCTGCGTTGCTCATCTACGCGAACCCCCGACCTACGGACGTGCCTTCTAACTTTTACCATCAGATGCCCGCCGGACAACAATACGGCCCAGCTATTTCTGCATGGGAGCAAAGATATCGCCCCAATCTTGGTCCCAATAAGAGGATTTGGATCCTCGATACGGACCGTGGCGCGTTAGGTACTCCTGTGTCGTCGAATCGGCAGTAATTTGGTAGCCTCTGCTTCATGTTCTCATCCGATGCCAGTTTCACACTCGTTGGATCTAGAATCTTCGCGCTCGAACAACGCAATGGGGTTCCAACAGTTGACGTACAGATGTACTACAATAGGATGTAATGAACCTGCGTGAGCGGGCAATCTCCCAAGGCATGCATCCTCAAACGGCATATAAGTGGTATCGTGCCGGTACTTTGCCTGTACCCGCCCGCAAAGTTGGCCAACTCATATTGGTTCGAGACTTAGAGTCACAGCTGTCCGCGCCTAAGTCTGCCGTGATATATG
>DAHZQE010000172.1:0-7461 GCA_027409005.1 Ferrimicrobium sp.
AAATATAGCGAGACGCTCGTCCTCCGTCAGGCGTCCGTGCAAGCTTGCCTTTGCTGCGGCTATAGACCGAGGCGCAAGCGATGCGATACGACTGAGGCGTGCCATGAGATCCTCGCTAGAGGCGAATGCCTCGGTGACCAGTCCATAACGTGCGGCCTCCGCCACATCGATGCGAGCGCAACTGGCAATCAACTGCAAAGCGTAGGCATAACCCACGCGATCGCGCAGCCTAGAGAGAGCCCCCTCCGGGTAGGCGGTTCCCATGTTCGCTGCCGGGATTTGGAAGCTCGCACCCTCAACGGCATACACCAGATCGCACGCCACTGCGATGCTAACGCCGCCACCAAGACAATAACCTTCGACAAATGCAACCACCGGCATTGACATCTCACGAGGTATCGATAGTGCCGCCTCTGTACGCTGATCATACACGAGCGTGTCGGCTCCTTGGCGATGTTCACCAAACTCACTCAGATCGGCACCGGCGCAAAAATTGCCACTGACGCCACGAATCGCCACTACCCAGACAGCTGGGTCAAGAGCAAGCCCCCGCAGCACCTCTGCAAGTCTCTCCCACATCTGAATCGACATAGCATTAAACCGACTTGGGTTGTCAATCCACACGGTGGCTAGTTGTGCACCAGCATCCACCTCTGCGAAGACGTCGCCTGCCATCTTAACTCAACTGTCCTTCTGGCTCCCGATTGTTAGCTTCAGCCGATTCAGTCCTAGTTGACCCCTCCGCGAGAGAGACCTCTCCCGGCTCCGGCTCTACATCGCTGAGCCGCGAAGGCCACCAGCTCCATCTCCCAAGCAGTACCACCGCCGAGGGCACCAACAGAGTCCTGACCAAGAAGGTATCCATAAGGACTCCGAGAGCTAAGCCTATACCGATCTCCTCTACCTCCGCCTGCCCTGCAGAGGCGAGTCCCAGCACGAGGAAGGTGCCTGCTAACACCATGCCGGCTGATGTTACGGCAGGCCCAGTGGCCCCGATAGCGGCTACCACCGCCTCTCGAATCGTATGGTGGTGAGACTCCTCTCGAATCCGGGTCATCACCAGTATGTTGTAGTCCTCGCCTAATGCAAGCAAGAAGAGGAAGAGCATGAAGGGCAAGATGAAAATCAAACCACTATGGCTACCAATCTTCATAAAGATCAACACGGCTACACCTAGAGCAGCAAAGAAGGAGAGACCAACGCTAATGACTAGGAACACTGGAGCAACGATCGAACGCAGAACGAGTGCCAGCAGGATGGCAATAATTAAGATCACAAGCGGCACGATGTGGATAAGATCGTGATTAGATGCGGCCGATACGTCATAGGAAGCAGACGCTTGACCGGCCACACCCGACTTTGTGGCCCCCACCTTGTGCGCAATATTCGTCGTAAATGCCCTGATCGCCGGCACCGCATTGATGGCAGGATTCTGTCCTGGTGACCCAGCAGCAAGGGTGGTCTCGAACAGGACCTCGTCACCATTAGCACTGACATAGTTGCTGGTCGCCCGGTAAAGTTGATAGACGCCCGGCGAGACGATGTGTTGCGTACTAACTCCAGGAAGCTTGGAGGCGGGACCAAGCACAGAATGCAACCGTGCGAGCTGGGCAGCCGGCAAATTCACACCGGCAGGATTCAATGCCCCGTCGACCTGAGTAAACAGCGAAGAGTGCGATATATCTGCCTCCAAGGTATGCAGGGTGCCAATATGATCCCAGATCGGAGAAGAGAAACGGAAAATCAACTCAGTCGGATTGAAAGAAGCCTTTGGGAAATATCGAGCAAGGTCTTTGTTTCCGTAATAGGCGTTAGTTCCCGAGGGAGCAGAGGCGTTGCTAGCAAAACCCGAAGGACGATTCAACGGCGCAAAAAGAGCGAGTATACCGAAAAATGCCACGCCGATCAACAGGGTAACCACCGGTCGCATCACAAGCCGACCAGCGATCCTTCCCCAAAGACCATACTTGACCTTCGCTGGTCCTTCAGACTTTCGTCTGGGCCAGAAGGCGGCTCGTCCAAAGATAGCCAATAACGCCGGTTGAAGGGTGAGGCCTGCAAGAAGCATGAGGAAGACCGCGATCGCAAGTGGATAGCCGAGTCCACGATAGAAACCAAAGGTCGCCGTGATCAGCATAAGGACAGCAGCTATGACCGTCAATGCAGAAAATGTGATCGACTCTCCAACCTTAGAAAGTGCGAACTCTACCGCCTCACGAGGGGAACGTCCACGATTTAGCTCCTCTCGTGTCCGAAAAACAAGGAAAAGCCCATAGTCGGTTCCAGCACCCAACACCAACACGATCATCAGTAGCTGCGTGACGCTTGAAACCTGATAGTGCAGGACGGAAGTCAAACGCGCAACGACAGGACCAGCCAGTAATGAGACGACGAGCGCCGGCAGAAGCGTGAGCAAGGGTGCCAACACCGAACGGAACACGATGAACAAAAGGACAAGAATGAAAAGAACCGAGAAGCCCTGTGTCGCACTTGCACTCGAATTATTTTGGTCTGCTTGAGCTACAGCGGTCGCGACGGTACCGGCAAGGTGAATCTGGAGGCTAGCTGGGGCAGGATCGCTTGCAAGCTTGGCTTGAAGATCATTCACCAGGGTTTTTATCCCGATATCGTTGAACTGCGAGGTGGACGAAACCACTTCGATCTGCTCCGCCTTGCCATTAGCCGAGATAGCAACGACGTTAGACTTCACCACGGTCGGAACTGACTTGAGCGCGCGAGACAGGCCAGTGAGATAGGTGGAGTCGGCATTCGTAAGTGGGACATGAGGGCTATCTGCCAGTACAACCACGGTGGAGTCAGTGCTTTTCTGGAACACATTTGCAAGTTGTGCAGCCTTGATCGAGGGCGAGTTGGTCGGCAGAAAGTTCGAAAAATTATTCTGCACTACTGACCCAATCGAAGGAAGAAAGGCGAGTGCAGCGATCAGGCCAACTATCCACACCACCACGATTGCGTACTTGAAACGCACCGTAAACAGGCCAAGGCGCTCGAAAAACCGACTCAAAACCAGCTCCTGTCAAAATTTTTGCCAATGCCAGAGGAGTCAACCTCCACGAGCAGATCGATATTCCAGAACTTGCGCATCGAAGGCGTATCTTCATCCATCAAGCGTCTCGACCAACTTCGACGATAGCAGATGAGCGAGTCGATCGAGAGTCTCTCTATCTTCAGAGGAAAGAGTTGCGAGCGCATGGATGAGCGGCTGGAAACGCTCTCCTAACACCTCGACTACGAAGCGGTCATACTCTGGTCCAGGGCCAACCACAGTACGTCGATGATCCAGAGGGTCCTCATGACGCTCAAGCAGTCCGGCGATCGCCAACTGAGATACGATCAGAGAGATGCTCGCCAGACTCAACCTCAACTGGTCTGCAAGTTCACTCACCGTCACCCTGCCTACCAGGAGGATCTGCATAAGCGCCTGCATATGTCGAGGAGTAATCGACATGCCATGCATCTGACAACTGCCAGCCCGTGCCTTGATGGTACGCACTATCGGCATCATCGCAAGAATCAAAGACACCGCATCGGTCAGCTGCCCGGTAGATATACACCTGGCAGTCGATACCTCTTGAAGGTTAGCATTGGTAATCTCGGTCATCTTCACATCGCTCCCTTAACCGTGGGCGACCGTGCCCATCACGTCAAAATGGAAACATTCATAAACTGTTTACGCCTGATAAGCATAGGACTTATCGATACCAGAAACGACGCCGCGAGGGATCAGGGGCAACGGTCAATTTTCAGTCCTGTTTGCTGGACTCACATGCTCCGACGGTCAGCACTCACACACCTCAAAATGGAACCCCAAGCGTGCGCTCAACGGTGACAAAGATCACCACCCTATCATCGGCTTGAGCTGGGACACGATTATATTTTCCAGCGAAGGCAGCAAAGCAGTCGGTGACAACTGCTGGATCGTCGACTACCGTCGCATCTCCTATCATCGCAAAGTACTTCGAACCATCAATGAGCGTTAAAGTGGCTGCCGTTCGGGCTAGCAGGTTTGTGACCTTTTGACTCTTGCGGCGTGAAAACACCGCAATGGCATTGTGACTGTCCTCCCAGAAGGGATTTACCAATACCGTATGTACTGCGCCGTTTCTAGTAATGGTAGCGAGGAGTCCGTGTCTACTAGATGACACCGCCTTTATTATCTCCGAATTCTCCATTGCTTCCCACCTCTCAGGTAATCACCGGCTAGCACAGCTGACGGTCTCAGCAACCCGACTCTAGATTCCCTGTCAGCCCTGTTAACAAGGTCAAAAGGGACTCGCCGCGAGCTCGCACAGCTGCCAACAACCCGGCACCGAACACCCCGCTGGTTCCGGGACCGAGTGCTAGTAGCAGGCGCTCCAACCACTCCTCCCGAAAGCTATAGACGACGAATGCATCACCATCATGGTCAAACACGCCCATCGTGAGAGCCTCCAACGTTGCTAGCTGTTCAGCTCTGAGCTGCAATCGAGTAGGAGTCCCGGAGGAGCGTAGACCCAATGGATCAAGCCGATCTAAAGAACGTCTCGCCTTACGAATCTCGGACTCATCTTGGCATGAATCAAACGCGAGCAGACGAACTTGACGCATACGATCGAGCCGGAAATGACGCCCACTACCATCCGAGAGTCCGAAGAGGTACCACCTACCAGCAAGCACAAATAGACTCACCGCGAACACGTGTCGAACACTTACACGACCTTCAGCATCGACATAGTCAAACTCCACGCACTCTGGCTCGGCGATCGCTCGCCGCAGGAGTGCGACTACCTCCGGCGGGTTATCTGAGTTAATCACCTCACCGGAGCGGAGCAGTTGTTGGCGGATGGCTAAGCGTAGCTTCTCAGATGCGCTCTGGAGCTCTGAGACTTCACCATCCATAATGCTGGTCACCGCCTCGAGTGTCGCTAGGACCGTCATAGCTTCGACCACGTCAATACGCTGTGTGCGACTAAGTCCTGAGTCAATCGATACTTCAACCAGGTCCAGCTCCTCGTCGACTATAACGTCGAGCAACACATCTGGGCTATAAGGTGGAAGGCCCGCAAGCGACGCTGACTCCAGCAGCTCGACCACCTCCGTGGGCACCAACCCGGAGGCTTCTGCTAACGATGCAATCGTCGCAGATCCCCCATTTACTCTGAGATATGAAAGGAGTCCCTGCACCGCTCGAAAACGATCCTCGAGTGTTCGAGTTTTTCGGCTACGAGCAGGCGAAAGTGGAATTGGGTCAATCACCTCTGGTGCACCTACACGTAGATCGGTTTCAAGTGAATGCAGTACCGCTTCGACCTGTCGCATGAACCTCTGTCGAACCGCTAGCGGCTCTATGGGTACTACGGGATGAGCCTCCATCAGCAGGTCAGAGATGAGCGCACCGACGTTGGATACCTCGACGGTGCCCGTCGTCAAGCTCCCACCGTCTACAGTCGGGTCGCAGTCCGTCTCAACTGCCACCCGCGCACCAAGCAACTCGAGTTGGGCTCTTGACCCCACGAGTGTGACCTCGACTTTTTCATCTACCTCTAGAAGCCAAGGGTGTTCGGGTAGAGCTGACCTCAAATCAGCGGGTCTCGGATATTCGTCAATCGGACCCACCATAAAGGGAGGTTCCATTCGATCGGTACGAAAGCTCTTTTGTTGACCTCGCTCGTCGGCTACCAGGTAGGCGTGACCCCAACGCATGAGGACTCCAAAAGGAAAGATGTCGCGTTCCAATCCTCGATAGACAAAACGAAGCCGACGTGATTCAGCGATCGCCCTGCCAAGATCAGGGTGCAGATGGACAAGTTCTCCCATCTCCCAGACAATTGGGGCTGCCTGGCGATACAGGAGACCTAGTCGAGTCTCGAAGTGCCTCCCATACTGCCCAACAAAGACGGCGCATCCGAGGGCGGCTTCAAGAGCTGCCCACTCAGTGCGGGTAAGATCCAACTCCAATTGGATGTCCTGTACCTCGATACGGTAGCCAACCTGAGAGCGTCCCGGCAGGCTCACGGTACGTAGAGGGATACCTATCTCTCGCAGGCTCGCCTTCGCCCGCTCAAATGCACGCGCACGAGCTAGGGGCGATTCGGGGAACCCAGGTACGAGATCGGTGATCGTCTCCTGAGTCAACGGCTCGACGGTGGTACTCAAGAGTTCAAAGAGGTTTACCAGTCGAATCAGAGGATCAAATGCCAACCTCAACCAACCCTTCCTATTTCGACGCGGCTTCCAGAGCGACGAGATCAACCCTCTGGCGTCCATGCTCTTGCTCAGACGATGAAAACTCTGTCTTTGGATAGCCAGAACAATAGCCTAAACTTACCAAGTAACCCTCATGTGGGAGACCCTCACGTGGGGGATGTGTGTCGCTGGGAGGAATAGGTGCTGGGCGCTGTAACGGGCGAAGTAGTGCTTCGCTTCACCCCTCCGTACGGAGGACTGATTGTCCTGGCACTCGGAGGACTATTCTACTACCGGTTTATACCCACGGTGGCTCGTCATCTAGACAACTCGCCCGTGCACGTCCGGTTGCGAGATGCGGTAACCAGGCGCCAGCATACTTTATTCATTACCGGTCTGATCATCCTTGCATTGATGGAGAGCTGGCCCTCGCTCGAACTTGCTCGCTACGTCTCAAGCCTTGCTTATCTCACTCACACGATGATCATCGAGCTTGTCGCAGTTCCTTTGCTCCTCCTTGGAGTCCCCACTTGGCTTCTCCACAAACTGACCGAAACACCGTTCATCGACGCACTACTTCAACTTCTCACCTCACCAATTCTCACGACCATACTCTACTGCGGCGTATTTGTACTCTCGATGTTGGCTACCATAGTCCAAGCTCAAGCCACCTCGATGGTGGTCTATGTCTACCTACAGGTAGCCTTCGTCGTTGTCGGTGCGCTCATGTGGATTCCAGCGCTGAGACTCAACCCAGGGACCAAGAAACTATCGACGGGTGCACGAGTGCTGTATCTTTTCACCCAAAGCCTCCTGCCGTCATTCCCAGCTATCGTACTGATATTTGCTCATCACTCGTTCTATCCAATCTTTGCCACGAACATGCACCTCATATTTGGAGTATCGGAGGTCGCTGACCAGCAATTAGCTGGAGGAATCTCTAAGCTCATCGACTTCGGGATTCTCTGGACCGTCGCTGTCGCTATAATGGTCAGGGCGCAAAAACAAGAGGACCTGGGTGCAGACCCGGAGCCAATTACTTGGCTCGATGTCGAGCGCGAGTTCAAAAGAACTCATAAAAACACCGGCGCCTAGATCATCGTTCGACCTATCTCACCATGCCCTAACAAGAGGAGTATCTACAACAGTGCCCAACGAATTACGTAATGTTGCCATCATCGCCCACGTCGACCACGGCAAGACAACCCTGGTAGACAAATATGAGGTGCATGTTCGTGGCAAAGATTGGATAGAACGAGTGATGAGCAAATATCA
>DAHZQE010000184.1:0-9766 GCA_027409005.1 Ferrimicrobium sp.
CGAGGACTCAACCCACGCTCATTTGACGGACACGGCAATTATTCGTTTGGTGTTAATGAGCAGTTGATCTTCCCGGAGATTGACTACGACAAGATCGATGCTACTCGTGGCATGGATATCACCATCGTCACCACAGCTGAGTCTGATGCACAGGGCAAGGCTTTGTTGCTTGCCTTTGGCTTCCCATTCCGGAAGGAAGGTTTGTAAATGGCTACTAAGGCATTGATTGCGAAGACCAATCGTCGGCCCAAGTATCGGGTGCGTGCTTACACTCGTTGTCAGCGTTGCGGGCGTCCGCACGCGGTGTATAGGAAGTTTGGACTCTGCAGGATCTGCCTCAGAGAGATGGCGCACCTCGGGGAGATCCCTGGTGTGACTAAGGCGAGTTGGTAGGAGGTTTGCGATGAGTATGACTGATCCAATCGCGGATATGCTCACGCGGATCCGCAATGCCTCGCGGGTCCGACACAGTGTTGTGCGTATGCCTGGCTCGAAGATCAAGACTGAGTTAGCCAGGATTCTCAAAGAGGAGGGCTATATTGATGGCTTCTCGGTTGCACCTGCAGTTGAGGGTCCAGGGACAGTGCTTGAGATCCAGCTGCGTTATGTCGGATCCCGCAATAGAGATTGCGCCATCAATGGGATAACTCGAGTATCGAAGCCCGGCCTCCGTGTCTATACCCAGGCCGCCTCGATTCAGCGGGTATTTGGTGGTATGGGTGTAGCGGTGTTGTCGACCTCTCATGGTCTGATGACTGATCGGGATGCACGCAGGGCCGGTGTCGGTGGCGAAGTCATCTGTCATGTCTGGTAGAGGAGTAGAACAGTGTCACGTATAGGCAAGCAGCCGATCATTTTGCCCGATGGTGTGACGGTAACTATTGAGGGCACCCGAGTTAAGGTAAATGGACCTAAGGGTGTTCTCGAGCGCACGATGCCGCCGATGGTAGGGGTCGAACTCGATGATCGTACGGTTACGGTGCAGCGAGTCGATGATTCGCGACAGGCAAGAGCCATGCACGGATTGTCGCGCACCCTGGTAAATAATATGGTCGTCGGTGTTAGCGAGGGTTATCGCAAGCAGCTCGAGATAGTGGGAGTTGGGTATCGCGCTCAACTGCGTTCGCCGAGTGAGATTGAGCTAGCACTTGGGTTTTCGCACCCGGTGATCGTCAAGGCTCCCGATGGAATTGGGTTCGAGGCACCTAGCCCGACTCGATTGGTTGTACAAGGGGTCGACAAGGAGCTCGTAGGTCAGGTCGCTGCCAACATTCGTAAGATTCGTAAGCCAGAGCCGTACAAGGGCAAGGGTGTTCGATATGAAGGTGAGAAGGTAGTGCGCAAGGTTGGAAAGGCCGGGAAGTAGGTAGCGATGTCGGTAAGCCAGTCGTACAGTCGGCAAAAGAGGCGGCATCAGCGAGTACGCCGTAAGGTTATCGGTTCGACTGATCGCCCGCGGCTCGCTGTGTATCGCTCTAACAAGCATATGTTTGTCCAGCTCATTGACGACAGTCAGGGAGTGACGCTAGTCTCTGCCTCCACGTTAGAGGCTGAATTTGTTGGGAGTTCTACTGGTAACTGTGATGCGGCTAAGAGAGTCGGTCAGACCATAGCGCAGCGGGCAGTAGCTCACGGGGTAAGTCGTGTTGTTTTTGACCGAGGTGGTTTTCAATATCACGGCCGAGTTGCCGCTTTAGCGGACGCGGCTCGCGAAGCCGGATTGGAGTTTTAGATGGCTGAGAGTCAGTATGAGGATCGGACTATCAAGGTCAATCGAGTGTCGAAGGTGGTCAAGGGCGGACGTAGGTTCTCCTTCACCGCGTTGATGGTCGTTGGCGATGGTAACGGTCGAGTAGGCATCGGCTACGGCAAGGCCAAAGAGGCGAGCATCGCGGTTCAAAAAGGTACCGAGGAGGCGCGACGCAAGTTGATCTCGGTACCGCTTGCTGGTAGCACCATTCCACATCCAATCATCGGACGTGCTGGAGCTGGACGAGTTTTGCTCAAGCCGGCAGCCCCCGGCACCGGTGTAATTGCTGGTGGTGCCGCACGCGCCATCCTCGAGATGGCGGGTATCACCGATGTGTTGGCGAAGTCGTTAGGGTCTTCAAACGGCATCAATGTCGCCCATGCCACGATGGATGGGCTTGCTCATCTGCTCAGCCCTGACCAGATCGCGACTGCACGAGGCAAGTATCCAGACCAGATAGCTCCCAAGGGGATGCTCGCATCCTTCGAGGAGCGAAAGCGTCAGCAGGAGAGCGCTCATGGCTAAAGCATCGAGTTCCAAAGCTGTTGTGAAGCAGATCAAGGTGCGACAAGTGCGTTCGCTCATAGGGTCTAAGCCGGTACATAAGGGCACGTTAAGAGCTCTTGGGCTGGGTCGTATTGGCAGGGAGCATGTGTTGCCTGATCGCCCGGAGATTCGGGGAATGTTACGCAACGTCGCCCACCTCGTGGTGGTAGAGGAGATTAAATGATATATCTGCATGAACTGGCGCCGAACGAGGGCTCCAAGACGCGTAAGCGCCGGGTCGGTCGTGGTATAGGTGGAAAGGGAGGCAAGACAGCCGGACGCGGTACGAAGGGACAAGGCGCACGCGATACCATCCCGGTAGGATTCGAGGGTGGTCAGCTACCGCTCACACAACGAATTCCTAAGTTGCGTGGGTTCGACAATCCTTTCCGTGTCTCCTATACCGTTGTCAATCTCGATCAGTTGAGTTTGCTCGCCGAACGAGGCGCGCAGGCGATTTCACCGGAGGTTTTGGAGACCGCTGGCGTGATTCGCAAGGGTGCCTTGGTCAAGATTTGCGCTAGGGGAGCACTCAGTTCCTCTCTTTCGGTATCGGCGCATGGATTTTCAAAGGCCGCCAGAGAGCTGATAGAATCAGCGGGTGGAACGGTTACTGAGGTGCCGTTGCCCTACAAGTCAGGTCGTCGCCCATCGTTGGGCAACGCCCTGATGAATCGGTAGTGAACCAGGAGCGGTTAAAAGTCAGATGCTGCAAAACTTTGTGAATATTTTTCGTGTCAAGGACCTTAGGAATAAGGTCCTTTTCACGCTGCTCATCGTGGGTATCTACCAGTTGGGATCGAATATACCGGTCCCAGGGGTCAGTTATTCTGCCATCCACCAGCTTGTTACTCAGTCACAAGGTGCCGGTGTCTTTGGGTTTTTGGATTTGTTCTCCGGCGGAGCGCTGTCACGCGCGGCGCTTTTTGGGCTTGGTATTATGCCCTACATCACGTCGTCGATTATCATCCAACTTCTCACCGGAGTGATACCGAAGCTTTCGGAGTGGCGCGACCAAGGTTCCGCGGGTGAGCGTAAGATCACTCAGACGACGAGATACCTTACAATTGGACTCGCACTTCTTCAGGCCACAGGGCTTGCATTCGTCTTTCATAGTGGCTTGGGTATTCTCTTGGCGAACCAGAAATCGCTTGATCTCATCCCTAACTTCACCGTGCCTAGGGTATTGTTTATCGTCCTCACGTTAACGGCTGGTACTGCCTTGGTCATGTGGATGGCGGAGTCTATCACCGAACGCGGAGTTGGACAGGGGATGTCTATTCTCATCTTCGCGAATGTTGTCAGTATTATCCCCTCCGGTGGGCGGTTGATCTTCGATCAGGCCGGCGCTGCGAAGTTCTCGGTGATAGTTGTGGTTGTCCTTCTATTGCTAGTGGCGATCGTCTTTGTCGAGCAGGGTCAGCGTCGGATCCCGGTGGTGTTTGCCCGTCGGGTGGTTGGGCGTCGGATGTATGAGGGCGGAAACTCGTATATTCCGCTCAAGGTGAATCAGGCAGGGGTCATTCCGATCATCTTTGCGTCGTCGATTCTTTACTTCCCAGTGCTTTTGTCTAACATCATTCCGGTTAATAGCTTTCGTACCTTTGTCAATAACCATCTGCTCAACGCCACTAGTGGTTTTTACATCATTACCTATGGGCTCTTGATTATCGTGTTCACCTTCTTCTATGTCACCGTGGCTTTCGATCCCTATCAGCAGGCCGAGATCATACGTAAGCAAAATGGGTATATTCCTGGAGTTCGTCCAGGTCAGGCTACTCAACAGTATCTCTCACGTATTTTGAACCGAATCACGCTGCCTGGCGCACTGTTCTTAGCCGCGATCGCGGTCATCCCGTCGATTCTGCTGTCGGCGTGGCATATAACCTCTTTCCCTTATGCTGGCACAACTATTTTGATCTCGGTTATCGTTGCACTTGAGACCGTGAAGCAGATCAACTCCCAGCTCACTATGCGCAATTACAAGGGATTCTTGAAGTAGATGGTTGCTGGTCACCCCCTCCGACTTGTGGTAGTCGGTCGACAAGGTGCTGGGAAGGGCACTCAGTGCGTGAGAGTTTCGCATCGATATGCTATTCCTCATATCTCGACGGGCGACATGCTAAGGGCGGCGGTTGCGGCAGATTCTCCCTTTGGCCAGTTGGCGAAGTCATTTATGGATCGTGGAGAGTTGGTGCCGGATTCTGTCATCAATGGCGTGATTGCCGAGAGGCTCGAACAACCAGATGCTCGCTTGCGCGGTTTTGTGCTCGATGGTTTTCCGCGGACGAGGGAACAAGCGGTGGCACTCAATGATTTGTTGGCGCCCGCCTCACTCAACATGGTGATAAACCTAGAGGTGCCTGTGGACCTCGTGCTCCGGCGCCTATCATCGCGGCGGGTGTGCTCAGTTTGTGGGAGCATATACTCCGATGAACTGCCACCTAGGACCCCTGGGATTTGCGACAACTGTGGTGGGGAGCTGATCCAACGTGAGGACGACACTGAGGCTGCGATCCTACGGCGGCTAGAGATCTATGAACAGACGACCACGCCGTTATTGGGTTTTTATACCGAGATGAACCTTCTCGAGATCGTCGATGGTGTCGGGACGCCGGAGGTGGTGTTGGGTCGCATCAGTGAGGTACTCGCCAGCCATGGATTCTTTGAAGGCGGTAGATAATGATTCGCACTGAGACCGAACTTGCCTCGATGCGAAAGGCTGGTCGTGTTACTGCGGAGATGCTCGCGGCTTGTCGGGAGGCAGTCCGCCCCGGAGTTAGCACTGCTGATCTCGACAGAGTCGCTCGAGAGGTACTCGAGCGTCGCGGTGCTCGTTCGAATTTTCTTGGTTATCATGGATTCCCGGCGGTTATATGTGCTTCGCGTAACAACGTGATTGTGCACGGGATCCCGAATGAGGAGGAGATTCTTCATGAGGGTGATATTATTTCGATCGATGCAGGCGCCATCGTTGAGGGTTACCACGGAGATGCTGCAATCACAGTTGCGGTAGGTTCGGTGCCAAAGCGTGTCGAACGCCTGATTGAGGTTACTGAACAGTCACTCGTGGCTGGAATTCGTGAGATGGTCGCAGGGAATCATCTCCATGACATCGGTCGCGCGGTCGAGCAGATAGCCGTGGCTGCTCATCTGGGGGTGATTCGCGACTACGTGGGCCATGGCATAGGGACGCAGATGCATGAGCCTCCGAACGTGCCTAACTACTGGCCAGGACGAGCCGGACCAAAGCTGCGAGTGCATGAGGTTTACGCCGTGGAGCCGATGTTCACACTCGGTGGTGAGGATACGGTGGTTCTACCTGATGGCTGGGGAGTAGTGACTGCGGATGGCACATGGGCGGCGCACTTCGAGCACACTATCGCGATAACCGATAGCGGCCCGGAAGTCTTTACCGTACTTGACGACATCTCTTGAGATGCTTCCGATTATACTAGCAGGGTAGCTTTTTGCGCCCAGAGAGCTGGCGATCGGTCCCAGTGGCCGTATCCATTGTTAAAAGTGTGTCTGGGTACTATCAATCAGCGTGATCTGTAGGAGGATGAACTGGCGAAAGGAAAAGAGGACACCATTGTCCTTGAAGGGACGGTAGTTGAGCCATTGCCTAACGCGATGTTTCGAGTTGAGTTAGAAAATGGACTCAAGGTACTGGCCCACAGCTCTGGAAAGATGCGCATGCATCGTATCCGTATACTGCCAGGGGATAAGGTCCAAGTGGAGTTCACTCCTTACGATCTCGCTCGAGGTCGTATCACGTACCGGTACAAGTAGGGCGCGAGTTGAAGAGGTTTTGCAGAGCCGCCTCCTAGCCGGTTTCGGTCGGAGGGTTTTGTGAAGATTAGAGTTTCGTTTGGTAATTGAGGAAGGAGCACTATGAAGGTTCGACCAAGCGTCAAACCTATCTGTGAGAAGTGCAAGTTGATCCGCAGAGAAGGTAGGGTACTCGTGATTTGCGAGAATCCGCGTCATAAGCAACGGCAAGGATAGAGATGGCTCGTATATCAGGTGTTGACATTCCAAGGGAGAAGCGAGTTGAGATCTCGCTTACCTATATTTTCGGCATTGGACTAACGACTTCGCAGCAGATCTGTGCTGCGACCGAGGTAAACCCGGATACCCGGGTGCGTGATCTCACCGATGATGAGGTTTTGCGCCTTCGTACCTATATCGATCAAAACTTAAAGGTCGAGGGTGACTTGCGCCGTGATGTCGATCAGAACATTAAGCGCAAGGTTCAGATTGGATGCTATGCAGGCATAAGGCATCGTCGTGGACTCCCGGTCCATGGTCAGCGAACCCACACCAATGCGCGTACGCGCAAGGGCCCACGCAAGACAGTGGCAGGCAAGAAGAAGGTTAAGCGTTAGTCCGACCGCAATGCGGTAGTTGATTTGGATACCGTGTAGCGGTTGTCGAGAGGAGTTTCATGGCAAAGCCACGACCAGGAGGTAGAAGGCCTCGTAAACGGGAGAGGAAGAATATAGCGCGAGGAGTCGCCTATATACATTCTTCGTTTAACAATACGATCGTGACGATCACAGATCCGACGGGCAACGTTCTCGCTTGGGCGAGTTCAGGGAACGTTGGATTCAAGGGCAGCAGGAAGTCGACTCCGTTCGCTGCGCAGGTGGCTGGTGAGACCTGTGCTAAGCGCGCGATGGAGCATGGCGTTCGTGAAGTCGATGTCATGTTAAAGGGACCGGGATCTGGTCGAGAGACGGCTCACAAGGCGCTCGCGTCAGCGGGTATCGAGATCCGGTCAGTGCGCGATGTGACACCGATCCCGCATAATGGGTGTCGGCCAAAGAAGAGGAGAAGAGTTTAGATGGCTCGCTATACAGGGCCGGTTTGCCGGTTATGCCGACGAGAGAAGACCAAGTTGTACCTGAAGGGTCCGAAGTGCGATAGCGCAAAGTGCCCAATTACGATTGGCAGATTTCCCCCAGGCGAGCACGGGCGCGACCGCCAACGGCAACCCTCTGAGTACTCGATTCAGTTGCGTGAGAAGCAGAAGGTGCGCCGGACATACGGTGTGATGGGAAGACAGTTTGCTAAGACCTATGGCGAAGCCGCTAGACAGCGGGGCATTACCGGCGAGAGGCTGCTCCAATTGCTGGAGTTGCGTCTAGATAATGTTGTCTATCGTGCCGGGTGGGGCTCTTCGAGAGCACAGGCGCGACAGCTAGTTCGCCATGGGCATATTCTGGTCGATGGTCGCAGGGTAGATATCCCAAGTTATCGACTACGGCCAACCCAGGAGATTTCGCTCAAGGAGAGTTCACGGTCGCTCGCTGTGATCGAATTCAACCGCGATATCGTCGCGCGATCGGCTCCAGCCTGGCTCGAGATGGCGCCAGCAGGGTTTTCGGCTCGCGTCTTGAACATCCCGCTCCGTGAACAGATTGATCTTGATGTACGAGAGCAGCTTGTCGTCGAGCTCTTCTCGAAGTAACGACGGGTTCGGCCCTGCTGGGGTTTTATTCCTCGGGAGTGGTGAAGTGACTAGTGAAGTAAAGAGGAACGATTAATGCTCATAATTCAGCGGCCAAGAGTGGAAGAGGTAAGTGAGGAGTCGGCGAATCGCCAGGTCTTCTCTATAGGGCCACTTGAGCCGGGCTTCGGCCACTCCGTAGGGAATGCCCTGCGGCGTGTTCTGCTCTCATCGGTACCTGGTGCCGCTATCACACAGGTGCGCTTCGATGATGCACTCCATGAGTTCACGACTATCGCTGGGGTCAAGGAGGATGTCATCGACATCATCTTGAACCTAAAAGATATTGTGTTGAGGTGTTATTCGCCTGACCCTGTGACGATCCGACTCGACATCAAGGGTCCTGCCACCGTGCATGCTGGTGATTTTATGTTGTCCTCTGATGTTGAGATCGTCAATCCAGATCTCTACTTGGCTACAGTCTCCGACAAGGGACGACTCGCGCTCGATGTTGTGGTAGAGCAGGGGAGAGGTTACGTATCGGCGGAACGCAATAAGCGGACGAACACGATCGGTATTATCCCGATCGACGCCATCTTCTCCCCGATTCGCAACGCCAACTACGTTGTTGAGCCCGTCCGTGTTGGTCAAGCCACCGACTATGACCAGATCGTAGTCGATGTCGAGACTGACGGTTCGTTGAGTCCTCGTGAAGCGCTGGCGTCTGCCGCTGGCACGCTCACGGGTATCTTCGAGCTCGTATCTGAACTGGTGGCCGATGCTAGTCGACTGATCGTGGCCGATGAGGTTGCTGCCGAAGAGCGTTCTCCTGATTTCGATCTTCCGATCGAGGAGCTCGATTTGACCGAGCGTCCCAGGAACTGTCTCAAGCGTGCGCAGATTAACACTATTGGTGATTTGGTAGAGCGTAGCGCCGACGATCTTTTAGCTATCACGAACTTCGGGCAGAAGTCGCTCGATGAGGTTGCAGAGAAATTGGCAGCACGGAATATGTCGTTAAGGAGTGAGAATTAATGGTACCCGGCCGACCGAAAAGGGGTAACCGCCTCGGCAGCGATGCTTCGCATCAACGCGCCATGTTGGCAAACCTCTGTGCGTCTTTGATCGCAGCAGAGTCGATCTTGACCACGGACGCAAAGGCACGTGCTCTCCGTCCTGTGGTAGAGAAGTTGATCACCAAGGCAAAAAAGGGTGATCTTCATCAGAGGCGCCAGGTCATAGCATTTCTGCGTGATGAGGATGCTACCAAGAAGTTATTTGATGAGGTTGGTCCCAGGTATCAGAACCGTCAAGGTGGCTACGTTCGTATTCTGAAGCGCGGTCCACGCCATGGCGATGGCGCCCCTATGGTCGTTATCGAGTTCGTCTAAGTACCTGCTCATGGGTTGGGCGATAGTGTTGGCCTACGATGGGTCACACTATCATGGGTCCGCACCACAGCCTGGGATCGCGACCGTCGTCGGTGGATTGACCCAGAGCTTGGAGAGGCTCAGGGTCGACTATCATGATCTGGCGCTAGCGGGTCGCACTGATGCGGGTGTCCATGCCCGCTTTCAGCTCGTCTCTTTGGAGGCTCCCAGTCTTGCGGAGGAGCACTACCCGCGGCTGCAGGCGATACTTCCCCAAGGAGTGATGCTACGTGTAGTGATGCGTACGCCGGCTGCTTTTCATGCTCGTCATTCCGCGCAGTGGCGGCAATATCGTTACCGTATCAGGCGTGCCTCCCATGATCCTCTTTTCCCACTAAGTTGGCAGATCTCGCATCCACTTGATGTTGGGGCGATGAGCGAGGTGGCATCGTATCTGCGAACGGTGGAGAGCTTTGAGGCGCTGTGCAAGGCGGGGAGTGCGGGCGGATTCCGGAGACGGATCCACTCGATTGAGTTAGCCGAGCGGGAGGGATTCTTCGAGATTTCGGTTCTTGGTGCTAGTTTTCCCTCCAGGAACTCAGCGAGGTAGCCTTCGATACCGCGTTCAGTGTTGGCGGAGATCTTTGC
>DAHZQE010000190.1:0-4729 GCA_027409005.1 Ferrimicrobium sp.
CAAGATCAAGCGAGCTGCGATCTCACCGCCTGCTACTTCAGCCAGGCGTTTGGTCAGGGAGCCGGAGATCAGATCCACGTCACCTCCGTCTCCGACAACGGCAGCGTCGCAACACTCGCGACCACCACGAGCCCTAACACCTTCGTAGATAAACTCATCTGCAGCTCCACCCAGTGCATTGTGAGCGCACAAACCAACAGCTCTGAGACCAGCTTTTGGACGATGGGAAGGCGTCTTGCGCCTGTCAGTGCCCCAAACGGGTTGAGTGTCGATAGTCCATCGCTGGAATGTGAGAACACCTCGCCAATCTGTCTCCTCACGCTCTACCGCTCGGGGTTGGGACTCGCTCGTGAGTATCTCACTCAGCCCCAACACACACGTCTCCAACTTGGCTCGCCGGTGCAGTTGGCTACGAAGGCGAAAGCGATCGGTGAGCCCTTCAGTAACCAACTCGCCTCGTGTGCATCACAATCATGTTTCGAGCCGGTGGAGACCAGCAACGGCCTCGAGCTGCTTGGTTTTCAACCCAGCCACGATCGTGTGTTGAGTTCGCTCCTCGTTCATGACGCCAGTGCCGGTCTTGGCTTGCTAACACCCATCGCCATGACGTGCCCGAGTACCAGCAGTTGCAAATTGGTGGCCGAGATCGGAAACGGTCCCTATCAGTTGCTCTCTCTTAACCCTTTAAACCGGCAGACAGCGGTAGCCGCCCTACCGCGGGGCGCAACTCCAGGAGCCATCGCATGTAGCTCCTCCAAAGACTGTATCGTCACAATCTCTGGGATTAGTCATCACCATGGATTCCCTGCACTCTGGACGACCGATGCTGGAAAGAGTTGGCACTCAGCCCGCGCAATCAACGCTGCCAACGACCTCTCGAGCGCAGGGGTTAGCTGCCAAGTAAATGGAGTCTGTATCGCCATCGGGCAACACGACTTCGTGGATGGCGATGGCACCCTACGGCCATTTATCGCCTACTCACACGACAACGGCAAGGTTTGGCGTCTTCTCAGACTTACCGGTCAAGTTCCTTACAGCCTTCTCGGACCCGCCCTCTCCGAAGTCGCGTGCTCCTCGGCAGCCAGATGTTCCGGAGTCGTGGCCACGAGCGGGGCAACCCTGCTCCTGCAAGGCGACTCTGGCATGAACTCCTGGACGGTGCGAACAATTCATCTCCATAAGGTAGGTCAGAATGCCTACCCCTATAGTGCCTCTATCGCTTGTGGACCTGTCCACTGCCTTTTGAGTTTGACTATAAATCCCGGTAGCAACGGCTCTAAACTTTCGGTCCAGAGCCTCGTCGTTGGGCCAGGAAGGCGACTTAACCCCATCGTATCTGGCCAACTTCCAAGCAGTGGGGATCTCAGCGCAGCCTTCGGCTCTCATCACTACTATCTTGATGTCAGCCCCTCCAGCACCACTTGGGTGCACCTAAACCCAACATAGACCTCTTCCAAAGTACCAGAGAGACATCGAAGCTAACCAGCATCTTTTCGTTCCCTGCTCGACGGTTTCCGTCGCCTGCCACCGTCCCGACCCGAACAGAGACACTACCAGGGAGTCAAGCTTCTCGATCCTTGCTGATTACACTTGGTTCGAACGTCTCCTACGCTGGAGGTTTAGAACAGCTGCCAGTCGCCGGGGTGGCGACGCTGCAACTATCGGGGAGGGCAACCAACATGCGTCAACTGCAAGCTGAAGATCTACTCAACCTTCGTAGCGTCGGAGACGTACGAACGTCGCCAACCGAGAATCGCCTTGTATTCGTCGAGGAGTGGCAGGACGCAGAGCACAACACCAGTTGCCAACGAATTCGCACCGTTATCGACGGAGGGAGCCCGATCGATCTCACGCAGGGCACGTCCGACTCCCATCCCCGTTTTCGCCCCGACGGCCGCGCTCTCGCCTTTCTCCGAAAAACCGATAGTGTCGCCCAAGTGTGGATTCTTCCGCTCAACGGTGGCGAAGCCCTATGTGTGACTCACTATCCCGGCGGTGTTGACAGTTTCTCCTGGTCCCCTGATGGGCAAAGTCTCGCGATCGTCGGTCGCGTCAAGAGGGATGGGGCGATCGGGAAGAGTGACCCCACGCTTCTACCGCTCCGCGAGCGACACACAAGTGAGGTCAAGGTCATCACTGAGCTCCTCCACAAGTTCGACGGCGACGGCTACTTCGACCCCTATCGTCCTAACCTCTTCACCGTCGCCCTCGTGGATAACAATCGGTCCGATCAACTCACTCATCATCCTTACCGCGTCAGCGAAGCGCAGTACATGCCAGATGGCTCTGCGATTGTTTTTCGCTCGCGTCGCGGCGACGACTATGATCGCGGCAGCGACGAAGGGCTCTTCTCGATTGACCTTATCAGTCATGAGATTACTGAACTCGTGTCTCCTGGGGCTCAGGCATTCCTCATCGCCCCAGACGGTTCACTGGTATATAGCTGGGAAGATCCAGCAACTATAGGTTATGACCAACCAAGACTATATACACGCCCGCGCGGAGCGACAGAGGCCCTGCCAGTTGCGGCCACCTTCGAATACCCAATCGGAAACGAGGCCATCAACGACGTCCTAAGCCCTGCGGGAGACACCCTCGTATGGGACAAGCCAGGTGAGAGCCTGTTCGCTTTGATATCCCAGCAAGGGTCGGTGGAGATAGTCCACATCTCATTGGCATCCGACACGGTAGCAAAGATAACCACTGGACACCATGTCATCTCGTCCTTTGCTCGATCCACGACCACCAACGAGCTGTACGCTGTCATCACAACCTCGAGTCAGCCAAGCGAGGTCTACCGCCTCCTCGATGGAGACAAAGAGCAGGTAACCACCACGAATGCTTCCCTTACAAGTGAGGTTAGCTTTATCGCACCTGACTATTTCCAAGCTCAAACTAGCGAAGGACACTCGGTAGATACATGGGTCTACTTACCACCCAAGAGCTACACCGAACCAGTGCCTGGTGTGGTGGAGATTCACGGCGGTCCGATGGCGATGTACGCCCACGCCTTCTTTTTTGAGTTTCAACTGCTAGCAAGTCAAGGGTTCGCGGTCATTGCGTCCAACCCGAGAGGGTCACGAGGCTACGGTGCCCCATTCTGTTCTGCAATCTTCGAGCGATGGGGAGATCGCGATTGGGCCGATATCGAGGCCGCCGTCGATGCTGCCTGCGAGCGTCATCCTGAGATCAATCAAGACGCCTTGGGCGTGGGTGGCGGATCCTATGGGGGCTATATGACCGCATGGATCATTGGCCATAGCAACCGTTACAGTGCTGCCGTAGTGGGGCGACCTGTCACCGATTGGGTCTCTATGGTCGGCTCTAGCGACGTCGGAGGGGATGAAGCTCGCCGAGCTGGAGGCAAACATCCGTGGGAAGACGACAGCTGGTACCGCCAACAAAGCCCACTCACCTACGTGGAACAGGTGCGCACGCCAGTTCTAATCGAGGCGCAAGAGGGTGATCTGCGTTGTCCAATCGAGCAGGCTATGGAGTATTACACCGCCATTCGATATCTCAATAGGGTGCCAGTTCGCTTCGTTCGCTACCCGGACGAATTCCATGGCATGAGTCGAAACGGCAAGCCGTGGAACAGGATTCACCGCCTCGATGAGATATTGAACTGGTACAACCGATTCCTGACCACACAACCACTTTAGCCACAAGTCTCTAGGTGCTAATTTCTAGCCAAGCGGTGGATGATTAGGCGCGCCGCTTCACCAACGGGTAACACTTTATGTGACGATCTCAGCTTGACGGCCGTCCATGGCCGCTAGATAAGCTGGGCGCAGACACCGCGGAGATCGCCATCTTCGTCGTGCCACGACAAGAAGTTATCAAAGCCAGCGAAGCGCAGTACAGGCTCCAACATACGGTCCTGCACTCCGCCGACTTCAGCCAGAAACCAACCGCCAGCATGCAAGAGACGCTGGGCATCGAAAACACTGCGACGTAGCTGTGTGAGTCCATCCGCTCCTCCATCGAGCGCGAGGGTGGGCTCAAAGCGCTGGACGTCGGCGGGTAGAAGGCGAAGCTGTCCGGTGGGGACGTACGGAGCCACCACCGAAACAACATCAAAGGCTCCAGAGTGCAGACTCGATCCAAGTTCGCTCACTATGGCCTGGACGCCATTACGTCTAGCACAACGAACAGCACTCAGATTCAGGTCGGTCCCCACTACCGTCGCATTCGGCGCCATCTGGCCCAGATAGGCAGCGATTGCGCCAACTCCGGTACAGAGATCCGCCGCGCATCCGTCACGGGGCAGGCGTTCTGCGGCGCGTCGAGCGAGCTCTTCGCTTTGTAGCCTGGGAACGTACAGCCGCTCATCGACAAGGATCGATAGGCCACAAAACTCGATACGCCCAAGGATCCAAGCCAACGGCTCTCCGTGTTCACGCCGTGTGACCCATTTCGCCAAAGTAGCTTCATCAGGAGCGGCTGCTAAAAGGTCACTGGCCTCTTCATCAGCCGCCACACAACCGGCACGCACGAGCCGCGCATAGACCTCGTCGGCGAGGTAATCTAGCGGCATGACCTCAGTGTATCGAGTGTAGACGACGCATCCAAACCTCTCCAATCCGCAAACACTGTCATGGACCATGACGAGCAACTTAGGGCGTTTACTACGAAGGGCTCTATTCTCGGTCGAATGTCGAATCCTGCATAGCCCTAGGACAGTTTAGAGTTAAGCAGTGACTCCGGCCAGATGAATCGACTTTCGAGC
>DAHZQE010000202.1:0-6654 GCA_027409005.1 Ferrimicrobium sp.
TCCACACTCTCCACTTTCCTCACATTGCGCTCCAATTCCCGGTTCCAGCCATCTTTCACAGTCTCCAGTACTCCGGCTCGTACTTCTCGTGCTGTGGGCGGAGGAAGAGGCTGTTGCGGCTCGACGATGCTGTTTAGGATCAGGGATTGTTGATGAAGTAGTGCGGCCTGTCGGACGCGGTTGGTGGTGTGGAGATGGAGGGACAGGTAGATGATGGTCGTTGTTAGGGTGAAGCCGCCCAACTATTGAGCGTGTTAATAGCCGAATCTATCAGGACTGTGTTTGTATGTACCAGGCCCGTTGTAAAGCCCATTTCGAGGCGTGTGGCGGGATGTGAAGGGGTAAGTTTTAGTTGTTGAATGTTGCGTCACAGCGAGTTGCAGCTTCCCCAACGGCTGCTGTTTGATTACTGTGGGCTGCTCGTTCCATATTGACACTGAAGTCGTCGAGACTTCCGAGAGGGGAAGTACCCGCCCTGCACCACCCGACTCCATTGCGGCAACCCGAACCATCCACTCACACGGCGAAACTGCACCTTGCAATATGGCTGGTGGGCTGGTAAAATACCGACATCTCTCACGGTCGTCGGCGCACCGAAGAGCGCTCCTCCGAAACCTGGTCACCTCCCTGATCGAGCATGAGAGCATCTCGACAACATGGCACAAAGCGAAGGAGGCCCAGCGGTTGGCCGAGAAGATGATCACGTTGGGCAAGAAGAACACGGAGGCTAGCAAACGACAGGCGCTGAAATTCTTCTTCGTACGCACATCCCACGCCTCTCATTTCTCAAACTATCCAGACTCTAATCTTGCCCCAGAGACCCCACGAGCTGCTTCCCAAACTCTTCGGACCTCTTGCCCAACGCTATGCCAACCGTCCTGGTGGCTATACTCGTGTCCTGCGCATTGAGCCTATCAAAGAAGACCAAGCGCCTTCTGCCATCCTAGAACTGGTAGATGGGCCCAAGGATATGCGGTTTGCGCTTACAGCTAAGACTATTGCGGCTGTGAGGAGCAAAGGGCACGAGATCAATGATATGACCGCGGTAAATATCCAAAAGTCACGCGGTTCCGAGGGGAGCAGGCAGAACAGGAGTTGGACGCGCTGGTGGAGAAGTTTGAGCGATTGGCGGCGGAGGGGGATGAGGGTGTGGAGGAGGGTGGGAGGGAAGTGAGGAAGAGGAGGGTGTATCCGGAGAATGACACTAGTCGATAAAGCTGGACAGGATATGGATGATGGGTAGATGGTCTTTGCGCCTCTCGGTGGCCGCAAGAATGGGCTTCGCATTCGCCTGGAGCAAGCAATGACGCTGGGGCATTGGATCCATGAGAGCAAGAATGCGCCGCCGGCCAAGTGGCTCGCTGCGAGCATCGTCGTGCAACTGTTTGGTGCAACGACATCGCACGGTGTCGAGACGACTCTCGCTGCCTTGAGACCTGGCGACACTGCTGGAGACTATGAGATGGAACAAGAGCGTGGCCGGCGAGGGCTGCTTGTATTTGCTGCGTTTAAGCGATTGGACTCGGAAGCTGAAAGGGTGTAAGAATCGATGGCTTTTTACAGCGATGAAAACATTGCACCACTGCTTGCCGCCGGTATGCCGGTCTGCAAAGTCTCCTTGTAGGCTGTCTTGTGGACCTCATTTTCTCGATCGAGAGGTTAAGGAGGGCAGGCTTCGTTTGAGTCAAGGATTACACAAGGGGGAGGCCATCTGTGTACCGGAAAGGGAGCCTCTTAAGCAGTCCAAAGTCGGCAAAGGATCGGGCCAGACGTTCACCAGCTCTACAACTGCCATTCCGTCGTCGCGACCTTCTTGTACATTCCTCGATCCGATTGGTTGCCGGCTTGGCTCTCGAGCGAGGTGCGTCGGCCTTTGGACGGACGCCAGAACACTCCAATACGGGCAGGTGCTTGCGCAAGACGACACAAGAAGTCTGTGCCAGCCCGCCTTGCCCCCAAAATCTCACTCATTCTTCTCAATAGTCCTCGAGCCTGGCCAGATTAGACGAACTCGCAAATGGCCCTTAAATACCTGAACCCCTCTAAAATCACCCCCCTCTGCTCCTGACTAGTAAAGTCCATCCTCCCCTTCCCCTTCACCTCCCCACCCCTGACCTCCCCCCTCCGTCGCCCACCAAAAGTCCTGATGCTCACTCTCCGCCAACCTTACCTCCCCACCCTCCACCACCTTCACCCAAAAACAAACCTTCCAAATCCATCTCCCCTTTGAACTAGTAAACGTCTGCTTCTCCCCGATCTGAGCCCGAATATGTTTAGCAATCAGTCCAGTCTCCTCGTAAAGTTCGCGAGCCACGGAGTACAGGATTGATGGGTCCTGGGCATCGCAAGCGCCACCGGCGACCTCCCATTTGTTGGGGTGGGTGTCGGTTGCCGCGCGTTGGATGAGGAGCACGCGCGGTTCGGGGTGAGTTGTATCGAAGACCAGAGCGCCTGTGGCTATGAAATCGAAGTTTTCAGCACGGTGGTCTTGCCAGTAGGTCTTGGCGGGCGCGGCGAATTCAGAGAGTGACGGGTCGTATGTGAAGCTTGCAAATGGTACCATCGCAGAGTCCGTTGACGGGGACATGTCGTCGACGTTAATTGTTGAGCCGGTGTTCTTCATGATGGCAACTGGGCCTACGGTCGTGTTACGCGACTGTGAATCGGCTGAGGTGAGGTTGAAGTTCGTTGCGAAAGTGGAAGGCACGACAGCGGGGCGGCGAACCTGATGTACGCACCGTCGCTCTAGGCAGCAAGCTAGTAAACCGGATGCCTACAGACATCGCACATAAGGCAGTGGCATGAGAGCAAATGGATAGTCGTGACCACGTCCTTCCCGATATAAGAGACTATTCACAATGCTGTAGCCTTTTCCGTCACAATTCACCCGACGCACAGCAGCTTCCAACACATGCTCGCCTGCGAAGAGTACAACATCCAAGAAAAGTTACGAGACATTATGCCGCCCTTCTAAGAATCAGAACGCCCGCGCCGCCAGCCCATATCGACGACCGAGAATCAATGATCCGCTGCCCTGTGCGAATCGATGCAAATATGTATTTCTAGTCCGGCTGCTCGCCGTATGTGCAAAGAACGTCGTGATCGCCACCATCAACAAACCCGGTCTCCGTGACCCGGCACGGCTGTCTAGGCAGGCGTGATGAGATTCATCTTCGGCCTCAACTGATTGCTCAAATCCTCGCGACTCGTCACCATTTCCTTCGGAATCCTTGACACACGGTAGGCACCAGCTCTCACAGCATCAAGCTGCATAGCGCTAATACCACTTCTCGCACTTCGGATCGAGCCAGCGTCGCTGGCGTTGTCGTTGTGTACGCCCAGCCTGCTAGGCGGAGCGAAGTCCAGCGCCGTAAATGTGCCTGATTTCCGGAGCATGTGGGGAGATGGCATGACAGAAAGCTCGTCATATGCTGTAGCCAGAGGTGTGAACGGACGGACCGTTGGGCTAAATGGTCGCGAGACTCCAACTGGGCTGTCCGGTGCACTACCGTTCTGCATGGTGCGGAATGTGGAGGGCGGAGCGAAGTCGATGGGACTGTTAATCACAGAGTCGTAATCTTTGAGCTTGTGAGGGGTCGGGAGGCCTTGGAGCGGTTTTGGCGGCGGCGCACGAACCTTGGGCTGCTGTGGTGGACGGCCTCGTGGCCCAGCTCGTTGGGCAGACATCGTGCTGGTATGTCTAGCATGCGCACCAGCAAAGCGGGGAGCACCGCGCGGTGGTGGTGTCATGGCACGGCGTCCGGGCGGAGCGGCAAATGGTCTGGCACCAGGAACCGCGTAACCGCCAGTCTCAGGGTCGAAGATCGCACCGTCGTAAGCGAGGTAGCTGGCATCGTAGTCTTCTTCGTACTGTGCATGGGCAGGGTTGGGCCGTGAATCGTCGAAGTACTCCTTGTAGAACGAGCGAATGCGGTTGGCACGGACTTCAGGATTATCTTCGGCTGGCATGTCGGGTGGTAGCGGTCGCAGGCCCATGACGGACATGCGATTTGCCTGAGGCTGGGCCGGAAATTGGGTGGAAGGGTTTGGCGTGTCGATGGAGAATCGCCCAGTGGAGATCATGGACGGATCCACGTCGTAGTCAGAGTGGTTGATGGTGGGCACGGGCGGTGGGGGAGGCGCAGACTCTCCACTGGATGCTCTTGGTAAGCTAGCGCTCCGTGCAGCGGATCCAGCGGATGCAGATGATTTGCGAGGTGGTCGGACAACTGGCTGCTCGACTGGCGGCTCAGCAGGCGGCGGAGGTAGCGGAGCATTTTGTGCCTGTACCAGAGACTGCTTGCGAGGCGGCGGCAATTGCGGAAGTGTAGGCTCTATCGGTGTCGAAGCAAGACTGCTCTTCTGGCTTGGTGGCACGCTGCGGGTGCTGTTCAGTTGCCGGGATGACAGCTCATCGGTAGAGCCCGAGCTTTGCGGAGACATAGTATTCGGATCGGAGAGCGGCGACCGCTGAGCGTTGACGAGCAGGTTTGCCCGATCGGTCGATGCAGAGTACACCGAGGCGTTATCCGCGCGCGGGCGATTGGTGTCGGTAGAGGTTCGCATCATCGTCACGGGCCGGTAGGGGTCGTGCTCATCCGTTACGGAGCGCGACATGCTGTGAATGGACTCTCTTGAGCCCTGTAGAGCAGCAGGAAGTAGGTAGGGATTGTGAATGTCGTCGTCCATGGACAGGTGGTGGTGCTTTCGTAGGGTATCGCTAAGGTCGGTCACGGTCATCTCGGGTACCTTTCCGCCCTTCGACTTTGACGGCGCCAAGTCGACGCCAAAATCCAGTGATCTGTGCGGATCATTTGCATCTTCTATCCGCTGGCGGCGAATGAATCTTCTGTGCAGGAAGACATATACGACGAGTGCGCATGTGATTGGAATTCTGCACCAGTCAGTCAGCAAAAGCATGGTCAAGGGGCAGAATCATTGCTTACACTGCACCCAACACTATTGGGAGCGTTGCTGAGTCGTTCGTGGGTGAGTTGCAAGGGTTATTCTTCACGTTCGGATTACATGCGCCGGACGGCAGACCGGACTGTAAGCTCTCTGATGCTCGTGCCCACAGGACCTTGGTCGCTTGGTGCAAGACTTCGTCTCCGCGAGCGGCCAGGCCCTCCAGCACATGATACTCTCGATGCACTATCCTGTGCGGTGCCAGGGGTAACCTCATCCTCCTTGTGAGTATGCAGCCGAGACCGCGGTTGACAGCGGGTCTACGACACAGCTTGCGGCAGACGACACTTCTGACCCTACTATTGTTGGAGGACACCTTTGGCAGAGCTGCTCAATTCTCGAACGTATGGGAATCCAGTGCAAGCGATGATCGGGCTCTCGTGGTCGCCAACTTCGGTCCTGGGAGCTCTCGCGCGGACTGGCTGGTCGCGTCGTTGAAAGGAGCGTGGTGAATTAGCCGCTGTCAGGCCGTAGTGGGTGGTATGTACAACGAATGACTATGGTCGGATGTGCCGGTGAGAACGAGCGACTCGAGTGAATGCCAATGCCCAGCCAGACACGAGATCTTGACGTGGTTGCGAGACAGTTCGAGAAGGCCAGAACAGGAGCTGGCGAGGAATGCTGCAATGCGAAGGTGGACTGGTCAGTGCGTCAGGGGATCCAAGCGCGGGCGTGCTAGCCTGGCTTCAGCCACCCGCAGCGGGATCGCATTGATCATGAAGGGGGGAGCTTGGGGACTCGGTAATACACGTGAGAAGGAGGCCCACGTTCAATCGGAGGCTCCTGATCGCCTGAAGAGACATGATCCGTCTCCATATCCTAACAACACCGACACGTTGCGAAGAGCACAGCCAAGCCGCACACCCCCCAATGTGTCCAGCGCTGCCACGGCGGAGGGGGAAGAACAGGAACAGGCATAGCGGCGGGAATTCTCCCTCCAATCGGGAAACAAGTGGATCCGCCATGTGAAAGCTTGGCCGGGTTGTGTAAAAGAAGGCAGCGCCGGTGGCTGCTGCGTCCGCGCCATCGGCACGCAGGTCATTGGCGACGGTGAACGCCACAACGTTCTATCCAAATGCCCCAGCCGCCACGGTCTCACGTTCAAACGCGTCCATCCAGCAGCAGCGAGAACAACGGTTCTTAGCATCCGGAGAGACAAGCGGCTTATCCCCCAGACCGATAGCGATCGGGCTCGGCGCGCTATCTTCGTCTCGTTGAGATGAGAGATCGCTCACTGGGGCCTGCAATTTCCGCCTCGGCTCGCCGTCTCTTCAATCATCAAGTGCCCGCGATTGGCCCAAAGAGATGAGGCTCAGGTTGATGGCGTGATGTGAAGGCCTTAGCAGGCGTATAGCCTGAAGTTGGAACTGGGACGCTCAATCTTGGATCTTATTGGGCACAGCCATCGTCGTTGTCGCGGCCGTATCGACTTTCTGCACTGTATAAAACGCTGTAGCACGGCGCATGGCGACATTTGAGCCGCGATGGTAATACGGGCTGGACGGGTCTTGATTGGCTGATTCGGTGACATGCCGTGAGAGCAACAATGACCCGCTCGTGGTATGCCCGTGAGCTGAGAGGTATGAACAACGATCCAACGCAGATTCGCCAAGACGAGGCGCTTTACACCAGTATTTACAATCGACTGCGGACGAAAGACGAAGGCTCTGGCCGCCACATGTCGTTCAA
>DAHZQE010000206.1:0-4626 GCA_027409005.1 Ferrimicrobium sp.
GTTGAGGCACGCCCGCATGAAGTCGGAGCTCGATCTTTTGCGTCTTCACGTCGTGGTTCGGTTGGTCGTATATCCGCATCTTACCAATCTCAATGGGCTGGTCATCCTCCACTTCATTATACACCTCGTTCCATTGCGTCCAAAGATCTTCAGGTACTCTAACCAGCCATGACTGTGAGTCCGGAGCGGGAAATGTGAGGTCGATATCGTCTTCGTACTCGTCAATGTCATTCAGATTGCCGCCTTCTGCTGGATCTAGTTCGATTTCCGGCTTGATCTCTGCCATACCGCTCTCTATTGTGAAAGGCTGGAGCAGGGTATTGGCCGTGAGAGTAAAGAGTTCGTGCGCGTCCGTGATGGCTTGCTCTCGTGGGCGAGCAGAAGATCACCAAAAACTACGACTTGCAAGTCACAACGGAGGGTTACAGCAACGTCTGCGTCTTTACCGAGAAGGACTTGCCGGGTCACAAAGCGCCGGGCTTTGGGCGAAACAAAAGTACAGTACAGCAAGGTAGCCGGCCAACAGGCATTCCGTCTCGGGCAGAGAGGTATGGAAGGAACGGCAGGAGTAAAAGTGCGATACCGAAGCAGACTGCACTGGCACCAAAAATTCAACACGAAGCAGTCGCGAATCCCCACATGGACGATGAGTACCTTGAAAAGTTCAGCAAGCAGTGGGAGAAACACAAGGCACCGAAGGACAAGGTTGCCTTCATTCCAGGCATCGACAGGGGCTTGATTCCAGGCAACAATACCGGCTCATACCAAGGCCTCAAGGCGTTCAGCACGACGTCCAGGCCGAGGGACAAAAAGGCGGCGGCTGCGCGCAGCAAAGACAAGGCCGTACGGATGGACAGGAACGACTTGATCGATGCTCTACAGCGGTGCTTCAGGCGATATAGATACTGGAGCATGAAGGCTTTGCGAGCCGAGCTCAAACAGCCGGAGGCGTGGATCAAGGAGGTTCTGGAGGGAATTGCGGTGCTGGTGCGGAGCGGGGATTTCGCGATGAATTACACACTGCGATCAGACATGCAGAACATCATTAAAGACGAGGATGACGTCAAGGATGAGACCGCCGAGATCAAGAGTGAAACGGACACGGGTGCCGGGTCTGGTGATGAGCTCGGTGACGACGACCTTGAGGATGACTTCGAGGATGTGAAGATGGAGGGTGGTGTTTGACCGATGTGGAAGTATGGCCGAGCTGTGTATTACTAGACGAACGAAGGGAATACCAGATGGTACCCAGCTAATGATACCCTCAGATACAAAGGCAGGCACGGGAAACGGTGACCATACTGCGGTGGGATTGGTGCACATTGCGATTGCTTTTGCGAGACAGGTGAACACCCGCGCACGTACTCCTTCGACACATGTCGCACCAGAAGCATCAACACTCTTGACTTATTATGCTTTCGGCGCTTTTTTGGCGTTTCACGATGTTCATCACACGATATTCTCGTTGAAAGTACCTGATCGACACCCGCTATGGCGATAGGATCCTGACTCGCAAGCCCCGCACTGCACTAACAGCCGGTAACGTCACGCTAGCGACTGGTGTGCCGGAGCCGTTGCCTCTCGTTTTGCTTTCCTACCATGTAATGACCTCAAATATACACTTCCTGGAATTAATCTGACAGCGTCTGACCACTGCCGACGGACGGAGACCTCAAAAGCAACGAGCCTAACAACGAGCAATATGGCGTCTTCCGCCGTCACTAGAGAGCTCTCGCAGGCGGAGCGGGCCAGTCCTGCTCAGCGATCGGATGCCTACAACAACATACTCGACCGCATCATCAGCGACGGCGGCAGCAACCTTGCTGACAATCTCATCGCCTACGTTCAGAGCTCCATCTCCGAGAGCATCGGAGTCATTCATTCTCGCCCACTACTCTCGGCATTCGTCGAGCGGTTTCGCCACGTGGACAACAACGCGGCGAAGATCGAGGCTGGCTCGGCAATTGTACAGCTGCTCGCGCCTAGAATAGTCAGCTACGAGCAGCAAGACTCAGACCTGAAATTCATCCTGGCCGATGCCTACGAGCAGGAAGAGGACTTCGTGAACTCTGCCAAGACTCTCCAGACCATCACCCTTGACTCCGCTCAGCGCAACGTCACCGACGATGAGAAGGCCAAGGTCTGGATGCGCATCTGCCGATGCTACCTCGAAGAAGACGATCACACCAATGCTCTGACATACCTCAACCGTGTCAAGCAGGTCATCTTCTCCGTCTCCGAGCAGGCTACCCGATTGCAATTCCAGCTCAGTCAGGCACGCATCTACGACAGTCAGCGGAATTTCTTGGACGCTTCCACTGCATACCACGCGCTCAGTAGCGAGACCGTGATCGACGCAGAGGAGCGCTTGCAGGCGCTGGCTGCTGCGATCACCACGGCCGTGCTGGCGCCTGCCGGACCCGCACGTGCTCGCCAACTAGGCAAGCTGTACAAAGACGATCGCGCGAGCGAAACCGCGGAGTATGGCATCCTTGAGAAGATCTTTCTGGATCGTCTGCTATCTCCCTCCGAAGTCAGCAACTTTGCCGCCGGTCTCGCAGAGCATCAACTTGCCAAGACCGCAGATGGCAGCACCGTTTTGGACAAGGCGGTGTTGGAACACAATCTGCTCGCAGTCAGTCGATTGTACCGAAACATCACGATCGAAAACCTCGGTGCGTTGCTGGGCGCTGATGCAGATCGCGCGGAGCAATACGCAGCCACCATGATTGAGAGTGCCCGCCTCTCCGGCTCAATTGATCAAATTGCTGGCATAATCCATTTCAACACTGAGGAAGGCGGTCGCGACACCACGGCATCTCTCAAATTCTGGGATGCAAATGTTCAAGGCTTGGCCGAAGAGGTGGAGAAGGTGACCACGCTGCTGCAGAGGGAGGAGCCCGCGTTCTACGAGAGACTCATGGTTGCTTGAAAAAGGGGGACGAACGAGCAC
Organism: Ferrimicrobium sp.; assembly: GCA_027409005.1. Classification (GTDB taxonomy): domain Bacteria; phylum Actinomycetota; class Acidimicrobiia; order Acidimicrobiales; family Acidimicrobiaceae; genus Ferrimicrobium. Next base: position 2,954 of record DAHZQE010000206.1, read on the forward strand.
TGGATGATAGGGCCAGGGGTTGAGGTCTCAGGCGACCTTGCTGCGCATCATCACGCTCATCATGGAGCGCACTTGCTCTTGTGTGGCTGTCACTACGTCCAATGCGAACGAAGAACTGAGAGTTGGCGCCCAGACACCTCTTCAAGTGGACACATTGAAGACACTCGGTGGATATTCCGAAGGCCCCCACAATCACAAAGGCCCACCGCCATCTCCGCCGACCAGTTAAGATACTGGGTACGGCCACCGCGCTAGTATCGCGGGAACCGGCAGCGACGACAGAAGTATCAGATTAGCCTCCTGCCACGGCAAGCTCCATGACTTGCAACGAAAGCAAAAATGGGTCCATCGCTGCACACGAAGGAGCATCAAGCTTCCAGTATGAACAACGGACTAACCGGCGGCGCTCGGAGCACTTCACGCATGGCAGGCATCAAGCGGGTGATCGACAGCATTGTGGCAGTCTCGCATTCTATATCCCCGCAAATGTTTTGACTTGAACCACACCACTGTTTTTCGCAGCTCAGAAGCGTATGTCTGCCATGCATTTCTTTGCCAAAATAGCATGACAAGCCACGTGAGCCCAGACTGTGAGGGCATCAGTAACGCAGTTGGGGTGGCGGAGCTAACCGAAGCCTCCAAAGGTACGTAGCTCCGCGCCTATGACTTGCGATGCTCGCAGGCGCAGGCTAGCTTCAGATAGAGCACACTGACGACAACGGAGATTATCAGGCATCTAGGCTATCAGCATTGCGGCCACTGATGCCGATTGCGCCTCTGAAAACAAGGCCCAGTAGATACCGCCCCAAGCGGGATGGCCCAAGCGCGGAAAAGGCAGCGAGTTGATGGATTCGGACGAAGGCAAAGGGAAGAGTGTGGTGGTCCGATCTGCGCAACATCAATGCAGGAATAAGCGACTTTCCACTGACTGTACCTGACAGCCATTGGGCAGGTTCTCGGAACATGACCTGGACGCTCACCGTCTGCACTCTACCCCCAACACTACATATGCAGTGGCGTATGCACGTTACACGTACCGTTAGCGGGAGCTTGATGGTGGTGTGGCATGCCCAAGGTCAAGCTCGCGGAGATGTGCCGTGTGTCGGAGGCCGCCATGTTGGCATCCGCCTGCGCCTGAGGACGTGCGCCTTGCCAGCATTCCCGGCCATGGTTCCAGAGAATGCGACCCTCTGAAGATCCCCTCGCGGACGATAATCTCGAGCTGTGGAACAATCTACGATGATCCTACCGGGTACAAGAACGAACTCCATCAGCAACATACGCCGCCATAGCGGAACCCTTATCTGCACCGGCAGCAGCAACATTCTTGCTCATGGCACGTCCCTCGGTCCTGCCAACCCGCATAGCTAGGCGATTCACGACACCTTTTGCAGCAAATGTCCTCCACTAGGACACGACTCGCCCACAGCATCGCTATATGAAGTTAGCTTCGTGCGAGCCGCTGCACGATCCGCAGGTCCCGCTCACCGGTGGTTGCAGGGAAGACGTGTGTCTGAAGCCGCCCTCTTGCGCCCTGGACAAGCTTCGACCATGCGGCTCTGCGAGTGATAGGGTAATGTGAAGGCACATAAAGTCGAAGGGGAATTTGGAGGTGGGCTTAGCAGAGCTGCTCGTGCAGTGTTGAAGTGCCTTTGTCACTCGACGTTCATACC
>DAHZQE010000223.1:0-8035 GCA_027409005.1 Ferrimicrobium sp.
GAGGACACCGACACCACTGGCCAGCCCGCCGAGCGCCTGGGCGGTCGCACCTCTCGAGGTGGTCTGGCCGGTGAGCATCAGCTCCCAGCGTCCGGCGTCCTCTTCTCCCCGGAGCAGCCTCGTCGCAGTGAGCAGTCCCCATATCGCGCCGAGGATGATCAGGGCCATGAAGCTCTTGAATACCGTGAACCCGCCCACCGTGCCCAAGAGCGAGCCAGGGCCGAACAGCGCACTCGTCGCATTGTCCGATCCGAAGGCAGTGACCAAGTGAGTGCGCTCCGCGAGGGTCTTGTAGATACTCACGTAGCTGATGGTTGATGAGGAGATGAATACCCCGAAGATGCAACCCCAAAGGACTCCCAAGGGCAGCGCTTTGCGCGCCGCTTGTGTCAGTACGACCCCCGAGGAGTGCTCCACCCGTAGCAGTGACCCGGGGGTGGCTTCAGTCGACCAGGGAGCCATCGTCGCGCGCGCCGCCGTCGTAGAAGGAGAGGAACAGCTCTTCAAGCGATGGTTCCCGGCTTAGCAGCTTGCTCACCGCGTAGCCGGTTAGCGAAGACAGCAAGGGCTTGACCGGTCCTGTCATCTGGAAGCGCACGACCTGCCCATGCTTGCTCAACGCGCTCACTCCTGGCACGCCTGAGAGGTCTGGGACAGCGCCATCGAAGGTCACCTCTATCGAGACCGCTGAAAGCTGGCGTATCTCGGCGAGCGTCCCGGTTTCGATGACATGCCCTGCACGCAGGATTGCCACACGATCACACAATGCCTCAACCTCAGAGAGGAGATGCGAAGACAAGAACACACTCTGGCCGCGCTGCTTGGCTTCATGGATGCAGTCACGAAATGCCTGTTCCATGAGCGGATCGAGGCCCGAGGTTGGTTCGTCAAGGACCAGCAGTTCCGGCCGGCTCATGAGCGCACCGATCAGAAGAACCTTCTGACGGTTGCCCTTGGAGTACGCCCGGACCTTCTTGATCGGGTCGAAGTCGAAGCGCGCGATTAGCTCGTCCCGGTACGCCTCGTCGATCCGACCCGATAGCTTGCCTAGTAGATGCAGGGTCTCAGCGCCCGTCAAAGTCGGCCACAAGTTCGATTCTCCGGGCACGTAAGCAAGGCGGCGGTGTGCCTTCACCGGCAGGCGCGTACAGTCGATTCCGAAGATCTCCGCTCGGCCCGCACTCGGCCGTATCAAACCTAACATTAACCGGATAGTGGTCGTCTTGCCCGCACCGTTTGGACCCAAGTATCCGAGCACCTCGCCTTGTGGAAGCTCCAAGTCCAGGCCATCCAAGGCAGTCGTCGAACCGTAGCTCTTCGACAAGCCCTCGCAACGGACGGCCATTGGTTCCATGCTTTTTGATATTACTGAGTCATGTGGAGCGCAGCCAACCACATCTGGAGCGTCGAGGACCTAACAGTAGCACAGAGCACCACGATTTGAATGACCGTTGCCTACCACCGCGGCGATAGTTGGGTGCCTCGTTAACCCTGGCTGCCTCTAGGTTCTGCTGATAAACCGCCGTGCCAGGCGCTACACAGATCGGTTACATAAGGCCGCAAGGGTTCCTCGCCGACGCCTCCAGACCGATGGAGCCGTCCCGCGCTGGTCTCTGCGCGACGATAGCAACGGGCCTCCGGCTCGTAGCCTACCCAAACCATGGAGTTCTATTCTGGCACCGAGCGTCACGATGGGCAAGCCGGCTATCGATCTCGCTAGCATCCCGCATGAGTATCCATGACCCGGCTTCGGCGCGATCGATAGCCGGTCAATTGGGTGCTCCGACATCGCATTTGTAGGGGGGGCCACGTCATGCGACCCAGGTGGCCTAGTTGTAGCAGAGCACCACGACCTTGCTATCAAAATCATTCGTCGTGAGGCTACGGCTATTCGACGGCGTATCACTGCCTTATCGACGTTGTCTGCCCCGTTGGTCCGGACATGAACGGCCAGCACCACGATCTTGTCGTCGACTGCCGCCAAGTTCATCGCGCAGCGAATACCCTCGGTGACGGCACCCGGCATGAGGCGCGATAGGAGGAATTGGGCTCACAACAGTTGACGTATGGATGCACCGTAATTAACTTGCGTGAGTGGGCACTGTCCCGGTGTATACATCCTCAAACGGTTGCCAGCGCCGAAGAAAACGATGGCCTCCTCTCTCCCGGGCCGAGCGCGGTGAATTGACTCACGTACGTGTGAGCTTGGGCGTGTCACGATACTGGGAGCCGCAGATCCCATGCGAGCAGCGTCGTGAACATCGGCACCACGTAAATCTGCTGGCCGAGTCCCGGCGGGCGAGAACCTGGTGCTCGGGCAGAGATCGGGGACTGAACCTCATTCATGTCGACCTTCTAGTGAATCTGTTGTTACTCTGACGGCACGAGACGGATCTGAGTCACGGGACGGTAGTAGAGAAATCGATGCCGACAAGATGCCCTATATCGATCTGTGAACCACACTGATTTACCCCATCCGTGCAGTTGGGATGTATTGGGGCGCGTTGTGCTCGGTCACGCCTTGGCTGAGCCGGCTGTGGAACAGCAAGACAATGACCGCCCACTCCAGGTCACCCGTCTTCACCCCAGGTCCAACCATGCCCATTCCGGACGGGAAGGTAGGGCAAGTCATGTCGACTTAACCTTGAGAAAAGGTATGAGAACGTGCACGAGCGGACCAATGGCGATTGCATACGTGAGCGTGCCAAAGCCAACCTGTCCACCCAGCAGCCACCCCGTTAGAAGTACAGTTGCCTCGATCGAGGTACGGACGACTCGTATGCTGTGGCCACGAGCTGAAATGCCGAGCATGAGTCCATCTCTTGGACCCGGCCCGAGCATGCCACCAATGTAGAGTCCAGTCGCGATCGCATTCAAAGCTACGCCGAGGAACATGATGACCCATCGGTCAGCGCCGTGCGCGGGAGGTGCGAGCGAAAGTACTAAGTCCATGGTTGACCCGATCAGCATAACGTTTGCTAGAGTGCCGACTCCCGGTCGTTGTCGAAGTGGGATCCAAAGTGCGAGGATTACCACGCCGACGAGAATCGCCCACGTACCGATGGGAAGGCCTGTATGTCTTTGGAGACCTTGGTTGAGGACATCCCAAGGGTCGAGCCCTAGTCGCGCTATCACTAGCAGAGAATCGCTTACTCCGTAGAGAACGAGTCCACCAAGTAACTGTATGATTCTTCGGGCTCGGCGGTCATGGGGTAGGGGAGCAACCACTTTCGAGAGCAGCGGCGACAACCATTCAAACCGGCCAGATCCAGGGTCTTCGACGGACATATGAGTTACTATAGATTGTGATGGACATGCAATCAGGATCCACTTTTGACTCTTTGGCATCTAAAACACGGTCAATCAATAGCTATCAGCTCGCGAAGATCCTTGGTGATTGGCCATCGGTCAGTCGTAAAGGTCCACTTTATGCCCGACTTGCACTGGGCATTCGCTCGTTGATCCTGGATGCTCGGATCCCCTATTGCGTCCGTCTACCCGGGGAGCGCTCGCTTGCTACCGAGCTACATGTAAGTCGACGGACCGTCTCCTCGGCGTATGCACTGTTGCGGGACGAGGGACTTTTGATGAGCCGACGTGGAGGTGGGAGTTTAACACATCTACCTCCTGGGCGAAGTCGACCGGGCGCCCCCTGGGGCCCAGCTGTGGGTCAAGGATCGAATTGGTTCGATCTCGCGATCGCGGCCATAGCTGGCGATCCGCGGATCGCGTTGTCGCTCGCCAAGGTTCATGAAGTCCTACCTCACTACCTTGCCCAGCACGGATATGCTCCTCAAGGGTTATTGCCCTTGCGTGAAGCAGTTGCCGAACACTACACCCGCCGTGGCTTGGCGACAACTGTCGAGCAGATCGCGATCACTAGTGGCGCCCAACAGGCGATATCGTTGGCGGTGGAGGCATTGAGTAACCCATTGGAGCCCATCGTGATAGAGACGCCTACCTATCCAGGGGCACTAGATGTCCTCCGGCGATACCGATCAAGACTTATCGACGTCGGGTTAGACGAAGATTCGGAATCTCTTCGTGTCGCCATGCGTCAGGTCCTGCCACGGCTCGTCTATCTGATAGCTGATTATCACAATCCAACCGGCAGGCTTCTCGATACAGCCCAACGTGAAGCGTTAGTGCGAGCTGCCGCTGAGTGCGGTTCACAGTTATTGGTCGATGAGAGCTTTGTCGAACTTGGCTTTGACGGTGTTTCTTCTGTGGCCCCACTGGCAAGTGTCGGTGGCGAGGGTCGTGTCATCTCCGTAGGCTCGATGAGCAAGTCCTACTGGGCAGGTCTGCGCGTGGGTTGGGTACGAGCGGATCGTGCTGTGACTGCGCGGCTAGTAGAGGCTCGCGCAACATTTGATATGGCAAGTCCCATCATCGACCAGCTTCTCGCTGCAGAACTCATCCGTACAGGAGGGGACATGCTCGATTATCGGCGACAGATGCTTCGTGCCCAGCGCGACGCTTTGGTTGAGGCTCTGCATTCACACCTACCCGACTGGAAATTCCAGGTACCCTCTGGCGGCCTCTCGCTCTGGGTCAACCTGGGAGAGCCGATCAGTACTGTACTGGTGGCGAGGGCGGAGAGTTATCGGATCCGGCTGGCATCGGGCACTCGTTTCGGGCTGTCGGGAACTCTAGAGAACTATCTCCGCATCCCCTTCACGCTCTCACCTCCGGATCTGGTTGTGGCGATCGAAGGTCTGGTTGCCGCCGTAGCGGATGTGGATCTTGGCTGGAGCTTGACCGCACCGATTGGCGAAGCTCTTGTATGATATCTCGTGCAGATCAGGAATTTGCGTACGGCACGTCCTTGCTGCAAGGTCGGTGCCGTCGCGGTGTTCATTATCAGTGATCCAGTGTTCGCGACCCAACATTGCTGCGGTCAAGGCGGCGAATCATGCGATTACATCCGGGACTCTGAAAAGAGCTAGGGCATGAGAATCTTCGTGGCAGGAGCAACTGGGGTGATTGGGCGACGCCTCGTTCCCCTGCTAGTCGCAAATCGCCATGATGTTGCCGCAATGACTCGTAGCGAGAGCAAGCTTGAGGAGTTAGAACTCATGGGCGTTACACCGATTCTCTGTGACGTCTTTGACCGCGATAAAGTGGTTCGGGTCGTAACGGACTACGAGCCTGACATCGTCATCCATCAGCTGACCGACCTTCCGGACAATCGCATGCAAATCCCGGAGTACTCCTCCGCGAACAATCGGATACGGCGAGAAGGAACGAAGAATCTCGTCGATGCAGCCCAGACCTGTGATGCTAGAGTCATAGCCCAGAGTGTCGCTTGGATACTTCCAGGAGACGGTGGTGCTGCAGTGGAGTTCCTCGAGCGCACCGTCCTCGCTGCTAGTGGAGTCGTACTGCGATATGGTCAGTTCTACGGGCCGGGGACCTACTTCGAATCAGAGCCGCCACCTCGACCCAGGGTGCACGTCAACGATGCGGCTAGCGGGACACTAGGCTCGCTCTCCGCCCCAAGTTCGATACTCGACATCGTTGAGCTCTAACTCGGCACGTATCGGAGGGAACGGTCCGGGGTCGTTCTCCAACGCGACATTTGTTCGCAGGCGTGCGCCAGTTACTAAGGTTAATCAGCGATGTCGTGGTGTACACCGAGAACTAAACACGCGTCTCTGGACCTTCCTGTCGATGGCCAAGACTCAAGTCCGTGAATAGGCGACAGTGGCCGCTCACTGTTGACGGCTCAAGGACGTATCGTGTCATTCCTGTTGCATGAGGCCAGGTCGGCCAGTCGTATCCGGGCTTTACTGGACCCTTGCGACAAAGGCGACTGTGTTCTGCTATTGCTGTCGCAACTCGACTACGTGGAGCTGCTGTGGCTTGGTCAGAGAGACTTGACAACGAAAAACGCATCTAGCGCTTGGACTGGATGCGCTAGGGTGGGAGTGGCATCGAAGGTTTTGGCGTGGTGGCGCTTTCGGTTACCAGTGGGAGGTGGGTAGGCATGGACTTGGGCTTGAAGGGTGCCAAGGCACTCGTTACGGGAGGCTCTCGAGGGCTTGGTTTTAGTGTCGCGTCCGCACTGGTCGAGGAGGGAGCCGATGTTGTAATCGCCTCGCGTGACGAGGTGTTTGGCGAGAAGGCTGTTGGCTTGCTGGGTCATGGCGCTCAGTATCTGCCGGTAGACCTCACTGTCCGGAACACCCCAACGGAGTTGCTGCGACGATTTCTGATGCTGCATGGACGAGTCGACATCCTGGTGTTGAACTCAGGAGGACCAAAGAACGCCTCTCTGGGTGCTATGGATGCCAGTCATCTTGGTGACGGTATTGGGGCTGCCCTGGCCCCGATGGTCGAGTTGGTTGAGGGAGTGGCGCCGTTGATGATGGCCCGTCGATCTGGGCGTATCGTGTCAATCAGCTCTTACGTGGTACGCGAGCCAGATCCTGAGATGATGCCTTCTAACGTCGCTCGCGCTGGTTTGCTCGCTTACCTTAAGGCAGCAGCGTTTGAACTTGCACGTTATGACATCACCGTTAACTCAGTGTTGCCTGGCTTACACGCAACTGATCGTCTTGTCCATCTACGCGATTCAGGTGTAGATCTTGATCGTATGCTCTCTCGTGTGCCGATGGGGCGATTTGGGGATCCTGATGATTTTGGTCACATGGTCGCCTATCTGTGCTCGAGGTGGGCCGGTTACATCACCGGGCAGGCTATAGCCGTTGACGGTGGGTCGACTAGAGGGCTGCTTTGACGATACAGTCTTTGATCTGAAGTTCCCGGCACGGGCAGGGACACAGAGTTCCCAGCGTATAGCAGCGGCTAGCGTGGTCAGTGGGAGGAGCTGATCGGTATGTCCCATAGCGGAAACCATCGCTGCATCTCAGTCTCTAGCGGAAGGTCGGTGCCGACCACACAGCTTTGAGCGAGAGTTCCCTCTCGTTGTCGCGGCGTTCATGGCCGACGGGAACAAACGGATAGAAGGTTCCTCGTTTATATAGATACACCCAATAGACCATTCCTCGGCCACCTGTATCTTTGAATGGGTAGAGCGAGCACAGAAGCTGTGGCGAAAACCCATGATCTTCAAGGCTCCGGTTCACTGAGTGTGAGGCGGTTACTACCGTCTCTAGATCTTGGCCGTTGAGGACGACCCAGCGGTAACCGAATGAGTCGGTTGAGAGTGATACAGTGACGTCGTTCATCTCCTTCAGGACATCCTGGAACTCAGTCTCGGTGTTAGCAAAGGCGGCACCTGATGCGGGTTTGAAGACAACGGCCGCCTGATTTGTTGGAATCAGGTTCGCAGAGACTTGCAGGGTAATCGCGGCGCTCGACAGTGCAAAAATGGCGTCAAGAACGATGCTGGTCGCCCTGGGCGCGAAACCTGCCCTCGACTCTTATGTTTCCAACTTTTGACTCAAGATTTGCTGGTGTGCATGTCGATGCGCAAGGATGAAGGGTTTCTTGCAAGAAGAAGTAACGGCAACACCAAACCACCCTGAAGATGCGTACCGAGCAATAGTTGACTTTGCTGATCCTTTAGTAGTGATGCAGCGAATTGTGAGTGAATCTTTGCGTCTTATTGCTACGGCAGAGGGCGCCTCTGTGGAAGTTCTTGCTGGTGACTACTTGGTCTACACCAGCTGCGCAGGGAGTATAGCCTCGACAGTTGGACTGAAGGTCAAGGTTTCGGACAGCTTATCAGGCTTGGCGCTGAAGTTGGGGCAGGCACTATACGCCGAAGATACCGAAGCAGACGACCGCGTTGATCTCCAGGCGTGCCGGTCTATTGGCATTCGATCCATGGCTGTGGTCCCGCTTGTTCGGCACGGTGAAAATATCGGTATTCTCAAGGTTGCCTCGAGTTTCCCATCAGCATTCTTCCCTGAGGACATCGAGAAGCTCTCGTGCCTAGCAGAATTTGTCAGTACTGTTGTGGGAGCGGCATCTGAGCTAGGGCAGCTTACTGAAGATCTCCTAGGGCCACCTGGTCGCATGATATCATCCAATATTACCAAGAATGCTGACCTGCGGCGGTTCATCG
>DAHZQE010000248.1:0-7854 GCA_027409005.1 Ferrimicrobium sp.
TCCGCTTCCACGCGGCTCCCGGTTTGTACAGCCTCAATTCACCGGCGGAGTCTTCCCCTCCCCCACCTTCAGCAGACCCGCAAACAATATACAGTACACGTTTGCCCAGCCTCGTATTCTTACTCACCTCTTCTACACACCTTCACGTTGCCATTGAGCAGCTGACAAAACAGCATCATCAACTACCATTCCGCTAAGCGACCAACAACACCGCCGAAATGAAGTCGATGCAACGCAAATTCGGCGGGCTCATGAAGCGGTCCGCCGACGAAGCAGACGTCGGCACAGTCATTACGGAATTCAAGCAGGTCGATGAGATGCTTGGAAAGGTAAGGAGGACACCGATGCCAACTGCAGGCTACCCTGTCACTGACTCTCTCTCGTTCCAGCTCATCACAGACCTCAAAGCCTACCGCAACAGCTGGGAAGACATCCTCAAACTCCAATACGACACCAGCGAAGCCTTTGCCAACCTCTACAAGCCCATTGAGCCCTCCAATGACCCTGAGATGCGCCATCAGCCCGCCGTGACTCCCTCGAGCTACATGCAGAAATGCTTGGGAATGCAGAAACTGTACTCCGAGACGCGGGATGACTTGCTGCAGGAACTGACATTGATCGGCCAGAAGCTGGTACGACCGGTGGAGCAAGCCAAAGAAGCTACGAAAGGCCTGCAGAAAACGTTGAAGCACCGAGAAAATACAAAACTGGATTTCGAGAGATATCAAAGCCGGGTGCAGCATGCCCAGAAGAAGGAGCAGAGGAGTATGAAGGAGGAAGCAGCCTTAGCCGCACACGAGCAGAACTTGGCGCAAGCGCAAATCGATTACCAGACCGCGGACGAGCAGGTGAAGCAGACGTTCCCTCCTGTGACTGCCGCCGTCCTTTCACTCTTCCCGTATCTGCAAGCAAGTCTGGTGATGATGCAGACGACGCTAGTGGGCCAGCTGTACACGGTACTGGATAAGTATACGAAGGTCCACAAGATGCCGAACCCGGCGCCATCAGACGCGGAGATTATCAGGGCATGGGAAGCGGAGTTCAGTGGGTTTAGGAAGGAATTGGAGCAAGGCATCAGTACGATCGCAAACGGCAAAGCTGTGAATAGGCCAATGACGCTGCCACCGGAGCACGGGAGTACGGTGACTGGACTGGGTATTCGCAATAAAGCTGGTGGGCTGGGCGGCAAAGTTGGAGGGATGATGGGGCGGAAGCCGAGCGGATCGCTGGGTCAGCAGAACGATGGGCAGAGTGACACGGGCGCACGCCCGAGCATAGGCGCAAGGATCAGCTCATTCGGCGGTGGAAGACAGCAGAATCAGCAAGGGCAGCAACCGTTACAGATCGAGAACGGATCTGCAAGACACGACGAAGACGATGACTCAGCCCCACCAAAGCCACCACGGCCGGGAGCCAGCAACGGAGCGGTGAGTCCCTACGGCATGCCGAGCCCGGCAATCAATTATGCCAGCAAGCCCCGGATCCCTTCTACCGCCTCCTCAGGCGTCTCGACCCCTTACCCATCAAATCCGCCACCCTCCTATGATCACGCAGCCGGCAGCGCCAGCCCCGCATCTCAATACGCCACCCCACGCACTGGCTCATCACCTGCCCCCAATCACGCGAACGACTACTTTGCTGGCGCAGCAGCACGGCGGACATCTCAATCCTCCGTCGCCAGCGCAGCTGCATCACTAGCAGCAGGGAAGAAGAAACCTCCACCTCCAATTCCTGCAAAGAGATTCCCGAGTACACAGACGCAGTATGTGACGGCACTGTACGACTTTGAGGGACAAAATGAGGGCGATTTGGCATTTAGCGAGGGTGATAGGATTAAGGTGGTGAGGAAGACGGGCAGTGTTGACGATTGGTGGGAAGGCGAGTTGAATGGAAGGACGGGCAGTTTTCCGGCGAATTATGTGGAGTTGTGAGGAAGGGTGTTGACAATGATGACGATACCCGGCGTGCAATGTGAAATGGTTGATGGGTGGACGTTCCGAGTAAAGGCGACGTTACCACTGATTCAAGTGAAAACACAGGGGAACACACCCTCCCATGACGTGCAGCAGGACGAATGTGCAGCATGGCACGCAACGTACAGTCATGGCATATATAGACTTAGCCCACATCAAGCGACTTGAAGACATCGCACAGAGACGGGCCCATCATCACATCTTCTCTGGCATCAACCGTTCGAATTACATCACCACACAGATTGCGACGACGAGCAAAGCGCTGACGATCCAACCAAAAGGTATGGCCACGGCGGAACCAGCATTGGCTGTTTGCGTCGCAACCGGAGCGCCGGTGCCCGTGTAGCTGCGAGTGCCATTGCCGCCGCCATAGCCACCGGTACCAGTAGCATTGCCCGACGGCACGTAGACGCCACCATACGGGATTTTCTGCGAGATCCTTAGCGAGCTCTCCTCTCTCGTTGGGGATTTCTGGCACTTACAAAGACCCAAGTATACATATCCGCCTTCTGCACCTCCTCACTGATCGTAAGCAGCAGACTCCCATTGCTCAACATCTGGCTCGGCACCACGGTGCCGTTCGCAGTCCCCCCAACGACCGTGACCTGATCTCCCTGTACCCACGGAACTGGGCTGTCGATCACGAGCGTCGCGTTCGGCTGGTAAAGCGTATGGATGTAGAAAGCGTCGTCATTATGCGTGAAGCGAAGCGCCTCGCCCTCTTGGGGCGTGATGAACCAGTACTTCGTGCCGTAGATCGCTTCGCCGTGGGACTTGATCCATTTGCCGGCTTCACGAAGAGCATTCTGCTCGACGTCGATGATGGTGCCGTTCGCGGTAGGTCCAACGTCGAGGAGGAAGTTGCCGTTCTTTGACACGATGTCGACGAGGCTCGTGACGAGTGTCTGGGGCGTCATGTACTGATCCAGCGGCGTCGCACGATTGTAGCCGTAGCTGAATGGGTCCATGCCTAGATTACTTTCCCATTTCCGACGCTGCACGGCGTCATAGCGGGCATACTCAGGCGTGTCGAAGTCGCCGGGCAGACCGCAGCGGTTGTCCATGACAACCTGCTGGCCCTGCGCAGCCTTGCTGTTGAACCAGTTCGCGGCGAACTCGGCAGTCATGTTTGGTCCGCCGATGTCGCACCACATGATCTCCGTGCCCATATCGGCAAGTGTGTACATTTCGGGGCCTATAACGTCGGTGATGTAGTCCTTGACTGCTACAAAGCCTTCGTACGGAAGAGTGACGTTCGTGTACGGGTTCGTTGCATTGCCACCGGGCCAGCTAGCGAAGCCGTAGGGAGCGTAGGCCGGGTTGAACCATTCTGGCAGGGAGTAATAGGTTGCACGGTGCAGTTGTGGCTGGTAGGTAGCCGCGGCGTCAAACAGTTCTTGAAGCAGGTTCCGATGTGGCGGGAGGGCAACACTGTTGCGATTGGTGACATTCGCTGGAAGGCCAAAGATAGCGTAGCCATCGTGATGCTTGCTGACTTGCACGAAGTAATTGGCACCAGCGTCAGCGAAGAGGTCGACCCATTCTTTAGGATCCCACGCTGAGGCAGTGAAGTCGGGGATGAAGTCGTCGTAGGTATGGTTTGGACCGTAAGTCTTCAGATTATACTCCCAAGTGCGAACGGAAGTGTTAGGACCTTCGTTCATGTCCCACCAGTACCACTCAGCGTAACTTTCGTTCTTGCCTTTGTTGCCCCAGCCAGGGACCGAATAGACGCCCCAGTGGATGAAGATGCCAAATTTAGCGTTGTTGTACCAGTTCGGACTTTCGTGTGAATAGATGCTTTCGTAAGTGGGCTTGTATGCAGCAATGCCGTAAGTCGCGTTGAAGGCGTACGAGGACTGAACACCTTGTCCAGTAATCTCGATGGTAGCTGGTCCTGTAGTACCAGCTGCGACGCCACCAGCGTTGATCACACCGACCTGGACGATTGCTTGGTCTCCGGGCCGCAGCCGATTGATGACAGCTGGTTGGACAGTCTTCAACCCGGCTGACGAGACAGAGACTTTGACGCTGTTGTTTGCCAGCACCCACTCCTCGCCGTTGTTGTCAATGGTGACTTCGACGATCTGAGTTTTGTTGGTGCCCTCCATCCTGTCTCAGGTCAGCTATCTGCTCGGAGCGAATTGTTGACAGCTCTCACCATAGCTGCGTCGACCTCGCGTGTTCGACCTCCAAGCTGATTCCGGAGCCCGTCGCTGGCACCATCGAGACGGCAAAGATGTGCAATCGATTCGGCTCAGCAGTGCCTCCTGGGCCACTCGAAGAGCCGGAGGCAACGTTAGGCAGAATCAAGCTCGTAAGATCTTTTGTTGAATCAAGCCGAGCTACAACATGGAAGATCATTGAGCGGTTGTAGTCGATGCTCTTGTTGCTGTAATAGTACGGGAAAATGATATCGCCTCCGTATGGATACGGCCAGTCCCAGAACGGATCAACAAGTACGGATGCGGTCGACGTCGAGTTGTCGGCATATGTCGCATTCACCATTCCAGTGGCGATGTTCGACTGGTCCGCCGCTGCTAGCATGTGTACGCTGATATATCTGTCTCGCGGCGGAGACAGCATCTGGCCTTGGGCAAGGGCATTATCGTTGCCCGCAGCCTTGTACTGCGGAAAGTCGAAGTTGACGCCGGCGTAGGTCAGGTTGGCCTCTGGTAGGTATTGGGCTGGATAGCCAGAGTGTACGCCATCGAAGTTGGCATCGCCGGGGTACTTGGCGAAGCCGCGGTTGTTGAAGAGGGACGAGATGTCGATAGGGATTGACTTGACGGAAACGCCATCGTCGGCGTTCTTGGGATCAATGATGAGGCCCCCTTGCCCGAGAGCAACGGCCGCCAAGCCCAGCAGCGAGGCTGTCTTCGAATGCATCTTGGCAGTGAAGGATGCTGGTCATGTAAGGGAAGATGTCGACTTCTTATACCCATCTTGAACTTGCATTTAGCCAGCGTCAAACGCTCTCCACCGGACTTGATGACAGCCTGCCAGCGCGTTGAGGTGCATGGTTACATTGCTGATATCTCCGCATTCGCTGGTAGGATTGGGCGATCAATGCCCCACTGAGGTGTACTGGAGGCCATTTCCCCGCTTGCCCTGGAAGCTTGTGAAAGCGTGCCTGGCCCTCGACGGTGCTGGGCGGTGACAGACGGCTTTCAGGGCCATGTTGCGTGTGGTGGAAGATTTGTTGCTCGCGATGATCCGTCGCGGAACAGAAGTCTCTTCAATTGCGTAATGGCAGCTATGTCGGCAGGTATGGCCTACCTGCCTCGCCGGTATTCATCCACCGCTATAGGTTGCAACCATCGCAGGCGATCACTTGGCTATGGAGGCATCGTTACGTCTGATCCGATAGCCGACTTGACACTCACTGCTGGTCTCAAGCGCCAAATTGACGCAAAAGGCGTGCATTGAGCCTGATATTGCGCCGTGAGGTTGGTAGTGGAAAGATAGATGCAAGAATCGTGAGAGGTGTAAACCGCACTGAGAGCCACAATTTCTGACAACTCATAAGGTATGATAGGCATCAGCTCGTTCTTCCCTGATGGCTGGGTCATAGAAAGGCAGAGCCAAGGAGGTTGAGGCGGAATGGAGCGACAATTTCCAACGTCAGACATGGAACATGCTGTCTCTCCACAATGATAATAACGCCTTCATCACCCACTTCCAGATCTTTTGATCCACAGTGTGTGATGCCTCGCTGAGTCAGCTGCTCAGCCCTGCGACCAGCGCCGTCGCTCCAGACAAGCCACGAAGCACGAGACACAGCCTCCTCGACCATATGCCAACGTTCCGTAAGCCATTGTCCTTCGCCAGGCCGTCAATGCCATAAAACTATCTGGATACATTAATCCACTGACCCTCCACCATGAGTGGCCGGTTCGTCCGAGCCTCCAAATACCGTGAGCGCATCCCGAGATTCGGACTCAATGCATGTTGAGGCTGACCGGGGGGTTCTAGGCCATGTCTTTGGACGGTCGACTCGGCGAGAACAATGCTACGATAACTTGAGAATCAGCAAGAATGCCTGGGACACTAATCTCATCAAGGTCAACCCCAAGTACTTGGCAGTCAACTGGGAAGCCAGCGGAGGCGGCGCATTCGCTGTGATCCCACTAGAAGAGCGCGGGAAGCTGCCGGATCAGATCCCCTTGTTCCGAGGACACACTGCGGTGGTATTGGACACCGACTGGAACCCCTTCAACGACGATATCATCGCTTCCGGCTCCGACGACGGCAAGGTGTTCTTGTGGCAGGTACCAGAAGGCTTCACCCTGCACACTGATGCGGATGAGCCTGCGGACGTTAAGCCCGTGGGCAAGCTAAGTGGCCATTCGCGGAAGGTCGGGCATGTGCTCTTCAACCCTGCGGCGGAAAACATCCTCGCTTCCAGCTCGGGCGACTATACGGTCAAGCTGTGGGATCTTGAAGATGGCAAGAGCAAGCTTACGCTGAAGCACAACGATATCGTACAGAGCTTGTCGTGGAATGCGGATGGGAGCATGCTCGTCACAACCTCGAGAGACAAGAAGCTGCGATTCTGGGATGTGCGACAAGAGAAGCCGGCGCATGAGGTGGCTGGTCATGCAGGTGCCAAGAATAGCCGGACAGCATGGCTTGGTGAGCACGACCGCGTCGTTACCACCGGCTTCTCGCGTATGAGCGAACGGCAATTGGGGCTGTGGGACCCGCGCAATCCAAACCAAGCACTCGAGATGATGTTCCTGGATTCCAGCTCCGGTGTCGGTATGCCCTTCTGGGATGACGGAACGCAAATGTTGTACGTCGCTGGCAAGGGTGACGGTAATATACGCTACTTCGAGTACGAGAACGACAAATTCGAACCGCTCTCTGAGTACAAATCGTCGGACGCGCAGCGAGGTCTAGCTTTCATGCCCAAGCGCGGGGTTAATACCCACGAGAACGAGATCACGCGCGCTTACAAGAGCATTGACGACCGGACGATCGAACCCATTCCTTTCATCGTCCCGCGACGGGCTGAAACGTTCCAGGATGATATCTACCCGCCCACTGTTGGCTCCAAGGCCGCAGTATCGAGCACCGAGTGGCTAGAAGGCAAGACCGGTCTGCCACCAAAATTCTCAATGGAGGATATGTACGAGGGCAAAGAGCCCAAGGAGTACGCAGCTGAGTCCGCGCCGAAGCCTATGCCCGCGAAAACTGCGCCGGCGCCTTCACCAGCACCTGCCGCAGCGCCTAAAGTTGAAGAGCCGAAGTCCACACCACCCGCTGCTGCCCGCGAGATGCCGAGCATGAAGGACAACAAGGACTCAATGGCGGCGATGGCGTCGAAGTTCGCAGACAAAGACGAAGCAGAGGACGAGGACGACGACAGCTCCTTCGAAGAAGTGCAAAAGCCATACGAGCGTCCACACGCTGCCGCAGCCAAGGCCGCTGAGCCTACGCGCACGAACACCGCCTCAGCGCCCGAGCCCGCCAAAGCAGCCGCGCCAGAATCATTGACTGCGTTCTCAGGGGAGAGCATCTCGTCACCAGCAGCCGCTACCTCGAAACCAGCCGAGGAGCTACGGCAAGCTGCGGAGCCTTCTCCCCCGCCAGCAGCAGCAGCCGCTCCCGCGCCGTCCGCTAGTGCGGCAGCGGGAGGATTGCGGGATGTGCTGCAAGAAATTAGGGGAATGCTTCAGAGTCAGGGAAAGCAGATTGAGCAGCTGACAAGCGAGGTGGCGGAGTTAAGGATGAAGGTCGGATCGCAATTATGACTGATGATGTGATGGATGCGGTGGAAAAGCAGGGCTGGTGAAGATGACAGGACCAGGATAAGAGTATGGCAGAGAGAGAGGGAGGGAGGAAGGGCGGGAGGGAGGGAGGAAGGGAGGGAGGGAGG